>JABJBD010000007.1 GCA_018668795.1 Candidatus Puniceispirillum sp.
CCAGATGGCGATTGCATGGACTCTGACCCGCCCTTTCATGGCCTCATCCATTATAGGTGCCACCAGCATGCAACAGCTTGAAACCATTCTTGGGGCGGCCGATCTGGTATTGTCCGACGAAGTCATGGCCGACATTCAAACAGCTTTCCGCAAACACCCAATGCCCTATTAAAGTCACAAACCATGTCCTTTAGCCTCGATAAACGACTTGAAGCTGATAGCCTGTTTATCACACGTCATGATGACATTCAGATACGGGTGATGAATGACGCGCGCTATGTCTGGGTTCTATTGGTGCCGGAAATCGCCAATGTGACAGAGTTACACGATCTGCCATCGGACAAACAGCAGATTTTGATGTGGTTAGCGGCATCAATAGGGTCAGACATGAAAGGTAATAGCTTGTCATCCATGCCGGCCATTACCAAAATCAACACAGCATTGATTGGCAATATGGTTAGCCAGCTTCATCTGCATATCGTCGGGCGACATCCAGATGACGAAGCTTGGCCTGCTCCTGTATGGGGGGTTGGTACCGCCATCAGTCTGGACGAGGACGGCATCGATCAACGGCGGCAGCTTGTTCTGAATATTGTGAAAACACTTCGGGAAAATTGATGAATTATATATATAAAATATGCCCTGCTGATATATGGGCAATAGCTGAAAAAAAGGGTGTCTTTTCCGGTGCAGGTATTGATATAGCTGATGGGTTCATTCATTTTTCAACCCACGCGCAAACTGCCGAGACCTTAAGGCTTCACTTTGCCGGCATCGCCAATCTCCGACTTGTTCAGATTGACGCTGACACGCTTGATATAACCTGGGAAGAATCACGTGGTGGCCAGCTTTTCCCGCATCTATATGGCAAGTTGTCCATGGCCAAAGTTAACGCTGTTTTTGATCTGCCCTTGAATAATGATGGCGTACATATATTACCCGATATTATCTAACGCCTAGTCAGGGATAGTTGCCATCGCCTCCGATATATTTTCGGTATCGGCGATAACAGCATGAATATAGCGATCAGGTCGGATAATAACGGCTGAAGCCCCAAGATCGTCAAGCATTGCAGATAGTTTTGGCTCATTCACATCACTGATAACACAAATATCATCGCGAGAGATTGCCGCTGCGCTGTCTGCCCGGGTTACAATTCCCCATTTCAACCCAATAAAATCATCGAGCAAGCGACCGTCAGAAAGTCGAGGTTGTGGCGCACGATAGCCACGCAATGGATCAGCTACATCACCTAAACCGTCCCCAAGCCGTGGCGCGATAGATTGCATTTTCGCATTTGTTGTCTTGGTATCTTCTTGATCTGGTTTGGGTGACGTCAAAGCGGTGCGCAAGCCCTCGGCAGTTTTACAGCTATTCAGCAAATTCCCCAGATATGTAGCCATTTCGATATAGGCACGTGCATGTGGTGCACGTTCACTGGCATAGCTGTCCAACACCGCAAATGCGCCGCCACGTAATGTATGTGCCAGCTTCCATGCAAGATTGGCCACATCACGGATACCGATACACATGCCCTGCCCCATAAATGGTGGAGTCAGATGCGCTGCATCACCAGCAATCATCACGCGACCACGGCGCCAATGCCGCGCCAGTTTGGACTGAAAGATGTAAACAGCGCGTCGTTCAATCGATAAATCATCCGGCGTCACACGCGGTGACAGAAATGACCAGATAAATGAATCTGAACGCACTTCATCATCTGTTTCATCATCTTTAAGGCTGATTTCCCAACGGCGCCAATTTTCCGGTTGCCGTGCATAGGTGCTTGGACGATCAGGATCGCATGTCTGGATGGTAAAATCACCAAGGTCAGGACGTGGTCTTTTCAACAGACCATCAATCACCAACCAGCGTTCCTTAAATCCTAGATCATGCATTTCATCGTCACGATCGACAGCCGTAATATCATCGCTAGATACAGCGTCCTTTGTTGTACTGACATAATGGCGAACAAAAGATCGGGCGCCATCACAACCAATCAGGAAACGTGCCGTTGCATTGGCTAATATCCCATTATCATCATAGGCTATAGCAACGTGACTTTCAGTCTGACTGATTGATGTGACAGTGGCACACCAGCGCATATCGATAGAGCTAAAACGCGTCATCCCTTTATGAAGGATGGCTTCTATATCTGGCTGATGAAAGCGATAGCTTGGATACCAACCATAAGGGCCAATAGATTGTGGCCGTGACCAGTCAACCAGCATATTCTGGTCTTTATCGACAAAATGCATACCAGCATTGACGCGCACCTTGTCATTAATGGCATCGGCAAGCCCAATCGACTGAAAAACACGCATGACTTCATCATCAAGATGCACCGCACGAGGCAAAGGATAAGCAGAAGCAGCGCGTTCCAAGACCAAAACGCGGAACCCGTGAAGCCCCAGAAAATTGGCAAGGGTTGCACCAGATGGCCCGCATCCGACGATTGCCACATCATACATGCTTTTAGTCACGGAAAGTCCCTTTAAACTGA
>JABJBD010000006.1 GCA_018668795.1 Candidatus Puniceispirillum sp.
AGACAGAGAAAAAGACAAAGAAAAAGACAGAGAAAAAGACAGAGAAAAAGACAGAGAAAAAGACAGAGAAAAAGACAGAGAAAAAGACAGAGAAAAAGACAGAGAAAAAGACAGAGAAAAATATTTTTAACCTAGTCGGGTGAGCCGGTGTCAAACAATGATATGCGCCCCCGCCATTTGGGCCACAACTATGGCAAAAACGCGTCTTGAGGTAACTATAAACCTTCATGAACCTGGCAAGCGGGCCGGCGATATTCTGTTGCGCTGGTCTGATAATGCCCGTCCGTTAGGTGTTTATCCCACGCCTGTCGCCTGCATCGTTGGCAAGCCCGGGCCAACGGCGCTGTTGGTTGCCGGTGTGCATGGCGATGAATTTGAAGGCCCGGTGGCGCTTAGCCAATTGATTGCCGAGATTGATCCCGATCAGATCGAAGGGCGGTTGATTATCCTGCCGGCTTTCAACAGCCCGGCTGTGCTGGCCTCACAACGCACGTCGCCACTTGATGGGCGCAACATGAATCGGGCATTTCCCGGTGATCCGGATGGCGGACCAACGGACATGCTGGCAGATTTTCTGGTTTCCGTTTTGATGCCAGAGGCGGATTTGGTTATTGACCTGCATGCTGGTGGAAAAGCCTCGGTATTTGCGACCTCTGCGCTTGCGACCCGCTGTGATGACAAAGGCCTTATGCAGGCTAATCTGGATCTTGCCGCCGCGTTCGGCGCGCCGCTGACCTGGGTGCTTGGGGCGTTTAATGATACGCGTTCGTTAAATGCTGCGGCGCTCAATGCGGGCGTGCCGATGATTGCGGCCGAGCTTGGCGGCGGCGGCGGCACTGATCCGGTGCAGGTGTCGCAAGCTGTGATGGGGGTAAAGCGTTGCCTTGCCCATGCCGGCATCATCAAAGAGGCCTTGCCCAAAGCGTCGCCATCTATACTGGTTGAGACGCGGTCTAGTTCCGACAATATCTATGCGCCAGCAACAGGCTTGTTTGATCGCCATTTTGCCGCGGGTGACCATGTTGAAGCCGGACAATTGGCCGGATATATTCGCTCGCTTGACAGGCTTGACGATGCGCCTGTCTCGTTGCATTTTGCGGTAGACGGCGTTGTTCTTGCCCACGGAAACAGGGGCTATGTGATGCGCGGTGATATGCTGGCCATGCTGGTGTGTGAGGCCAAAATCTGAGGCCAAAATTGTAGACTTGAATTTAGGGCCGGTGAGTGAAAAGCATTATGGGTCTGCGCACAGCTGATGCGGTCCAGATTCGGTCAGAACAGGAGACTTTTGACGATGATTGATATCGAAACAGAATTTCTTTACGACAGCTGGTATGTCGCCGGTTGGAGTTCTGATTTTGAACATTCGTTGACGCCGCTCAAAATCCTTGGTGAACAGGTGGTTATTTTTCGCACCGACAAAGGGGTTGCGGTTGCTCTTGAGGATGCCTGCCCGCACCGTAAATTGCCGCTATCGCATGGCCGCTTGCACGCCGACCGGATCGAATGCGGATATCACGGTTTGACGTTTGATTGTTCAGGCAACTGTGTGCATGCCCCGACACAGCAGGACGCGCCCCCGAATGTTGGTGTAAAATCCTATCCGGTGGTTGACCGCTATGGTTTGCTGTGGATCTGGATGGGGGCGCCGGACGCCGCAAATGCGGACGACATCTACCACATCGAGAATTATGACAACCCGGCCTGGGGAAAGACCGATGGAGGTAGCATGGATATTGCCTGTCACTATCTTTATGTGACCGATAATCTGCTCGACCCGTCGCATGTCGCTTGGGTACATGTGTCGTCTTTTGCGGGGGCCGGAACTGAGGATGTGCCGTTGAATGTTGAACGGCTGGAAGGCGGTGTTCTCGTATCGCGCTGGATGCAGGACCGTCAGCCACCTCCCTATTACGCGCCGATGCTGTCTTTTGGGGGGAATTGCGACCGCAAACAACATTACGAATGCCAAGTGCCCTCAATCGCGATCAATAAATCGATATTTACCCCGGTTGGAAAAGGCGGCGATGATGAAAACCTGCCAGACAATAGCTTTATCAATATTTCATACAATTTCATGACGCCAGTGGATGCTGATAATACGCGCTATTTTTGGTTCCAGCATCGCAATGGTGACCCTGACAATGAGGTGCTCTCAGCGCAGATGTTCGAGGCTGCAAAAGTTGCTTTCATTGAAGATCGCGACATCCTTGTCGAGGTGCATAAAGGCATGAAAAACAAGCGGACACGCAATATCAATCTGGGTATTGATGCTGGCTCAATGCGGTTTCGCAAGATGGTCGAAAAACGCATCGCTGCCCAAAATACGCCCTAGCGTCTGCCCGTCGACACCTTGTCAAAATATTTGGTGATCATGTCGGCATAGCTGCGTTCGATAGCGACGATGTATCCGTCGGGGCGTCGCAGCACAAGTGCCCGGATGCCGAATAATTCGGTGTAGGTCGCGCCATCATCGCCAAAAATTGTGCGCCGGGTATCAAGTGGACTGGCAATGGCCAGGATATCATCTGCTTGGTTTCCGGTGACGGTGAAGATGGTGTAGGCATCGCTGACCAGGACAATCCGGCAATCAAGGCCAGCGTCATTTGGCGCAAGGCTGTCATTCAGCTGGCCCTCTTCATCGCCAGGCGCCAGCAAAATCCAGTGATTTGCACCAACCCAGCATAGATGCTGGCCACCCTTTGCAGTTTTTGTATTCGCGGTTGCTGGCAAGGACAGGCCAAGAGACGACATTCTCTGCGCCACCGCGCCGGCATCCCCCTTGATGTCGAAGATGGTCCACAGACCCTGTTTCTCGATGGTTGTTTGATAGCCCATTCTATCCTCGCAGCTTATGACCCTTGGGGTCATAGAAACAGGGTTTTGTGACGACGGCTTTTATTGTCCTGTCGCGATCCCGGATGATCACTGTCTCACCAATGCGGGCCCGTCCATTTGTCAGTAACCCGAGGGCGATCACCTGTTTGTTGACAACGCTCCAGACACAGGCTGAAACAAATCCTTCGCTGGCGACACGGTCGCCATTTGGGGTAATTGGGGCGCCCTCGGGAACAAGCTCGCCCCCTGATTCGGGCACCAGACCAACAAGTTCACGCCGTGGATTTCCGGATGATCTGCGGATGTCAACCGAGCGCCGACCAATGGCATGTGTTTTGGTGCGTGACATGATCCATCCCATGCCAAGGTCATAGGGATCTGCTGTGCCGTCAACCTCATGACCAAGCGAGAGAAAACCCTTTTCGACGCGCAGCACATGGCTTGTTTCAGAACCAACCGGAACAATGCCGAATGGTGCCCCCGCTTCCATGATGCGCAGCCACATCGCCTCGGCATGGCGCGGCCAGACATTGACCTCAAAGCTGACCTCGCCGGTGAAGCTGACGCGGCAGATGCAGGCTGGCATGTCGGCGACAACAGCATCGCGCATGGCCATGAACGGGAATGCCTCGGTGCTGATGTCAACATTGGTGCCAAGCGCGGCTAGGACGTCACGCGCCTTTGGCCCACATATTGTGGCATTGCACCATTGTGACGTTACCGGTGTGATCCAGACCTGCCAGTCGGGATATTCAACCTGCAGCAGATATTCCATATGACGAAAGACAAGATCAGCAAAGCCCGTTGAAGTCGACATCAGGTAATGATTTTCGGCCAGCTTGAAGGTGACGCCATCATCTAGGATCATGCCGTCTTCGCTCAACATGATGCCATAACGCCCCATGCCAATTTCCAGATTGCTGAAATCATTGGTATAAAGCAGGTCAATGAAAGCCGCCGCATCGCGTCCGCTTACGTCGAATTTGCCAAGTGGTGAGCCATCATAAACGCCAACACCAGAACGCACCGCCTCTGCCTCGGCGTTGATCGCGTCCTGCATGGTTCCGCCGTCAATCGGAAAATAACCTGGGCGTTGCCAGCGGGCACCAGCCTCATAAATGACGGCGCCATGATCCTTGTTCCATTGCGTGATCGGCGTATGCCGGAAGGGCAGAACCACGGCGCCCGTCCGTTGTCCGGCAATGGCGCCAAAATCAACCGGGGTGAAGGGAGAGCGGAAGGTCGTTGTGCCAATTTCCCCTGGCTGTTTGTTGCTGGCCTGGGCCATGATGCCGATGACATTGACATTGCCCGTCTTGCCTTGATCAATGCCCATGCCCGCCGTGGTATAGCGTTTCACATGCTCGACAGTGTCAAAGCCTTCGCGCATGGCAAGGCCGATATCATCCAGCGTGACATCATTCTGAATGTCGACAAAGGCCTTGTCACCGGGCTTTAGGCCATCGACTTGCCAAAGCGGGTGCAGATTATAATCGGGTGCTGGGGCCAGTTCGGGCAGGGTGAAGGGGGCGCTGGTAAAGCCACATTCATCAAGGCTGGCCGCCGTTGCCACGGCGGTTTCAGCCACCGCAGATGCCATATTCATGGTGCCGGCAGCAGCCCCGACACAGACAACCTTTTGCAGTGGCTTGTCCGGAACAAAGCTGGCCAGATCGTCATTATAGACCAGGCTACCACGTGATTGTGAGAACAGATGCACGGCTGGATTCCACCCGCCGGATACGGCCAGAAGATCACAATCGAGGCGTTTTGTGGTGCCATCTGCGGCGCGGACACTGACGCCGCGAAGATGTTTGCCACCATGTGCAGCCAATATCTGATGCGCGGCATAAAGCGGTATATCAAGCCCGTCTTTTTCTGTCCCAATGGCATCTGGTTGGCGGCTGTCGATGATGCCGGCAACATCCGTGCCGCGGGACTGTAAAATATGGGCCAGCGCATAGGCACTGCTGTTATTGGTGAAAATGACAACCCGGCGCCCCGGTACTACGGCAAACTCAGTGACATAGCGTTGCACCGCCGATGCCAGCATTATGCCCGGGCGGTCATTATTGGCGAAAACAAGATTTCGCTCAATCGCGCCGGTGGCAAGCACGACGCGTTTTGCGCGGGCTTTCCACCCCCGCTGAAACACATGTTCCTGGGCGGGATTGCGCTCAGTCACCAAAAGCAGGTTATCTTCACGATAGCCCCAGGCGGTGGCGTCTTGCAGACGGGTGACGTTCTGGTTGGCATCAAGCTCGGCACTCACAGCCGTGACCCACTCCATCGCCGGTTTGGTGTCAATTCTGGTCTGGCTCGTCCGTAAATGCCCGCCTGGATGCGGGCGGTCATCAACGATCATAACGCGCGCGCCGCTGCGACTGGCGATCAAGGCTGCCAGTAACCCACAAGCGCCGCCACCAACAACCAGCAAATCGCCATGCCAATAGCGTGTTTCGTAATGCTGGTCAGGGATGCGGTCATCCGGAGCCGCTGCGAGGCCAGCCGCCCGGCGGATTGAGGGCTCAAAAAGGTGCCAGTTTGGCCACATAAAGGTCTTATAATAAAATCCTGCCGGCAGGAATCGTGCAAAGAGCTGGTTGATCCCCAGCAGGTCAAAATTGGGCGAAGGCCAGCAATTGACGGATTTTGCCTGCAAGCCGTGGCGCAGTCGCACCGTGGTTGCCGCATGGTTTCCGGCCGCATTTTCACCAAGCAGCTCGACAAGACAAGATGGCTCCTCAACACCGGCGCCCATGACACCGCGTGGACGATGATATTTGAACGAGCGTGCTGTCAAAAAGACACCATTCGCCAGCAAGGCCGAGGCAAGCGTATCCCCGTCAAACCCGGAATAGGCCTTGCCGTTGAATTCAAATTCAACAGGCTTGTCGCGATTGATCTGGCCACCTGATTGATGCCGAAAGGGGGTTTGATTCCCAAAGGGGGTCTGCGTCATGTGCTTTGCCCATCCGTTGTGGTGACATCATGCGTGACCGTGTGGCGGTTGAGCGTAAACCATTTGCCGCACCCCTTTGCATGCCACCATTTTTCCTCGACATAGCCAATCGGATTGACCGGCACGGTAAGCCAGTCAATCCAATCAGAATCGGTGACTTTGGCATCGGGACGTGGTGGTTTTGTCGGGCCAGCATTAAAAAATTCGGTCTCGTCGCGCTGTCCACAAAAAGGGCAAGGCAAGGTTAACATGATCTGGCCTTTCTTATCGGGCAGTTGTCGTTCCCGACTCCACAATGAAGTCGAGATGACGGAAACGGTTGAGGGTAAAGGGCGCGGCAAGGTCGTGCGGCTGGCCGATGGCAATCAGATGGGCCAGCGTATACCCCCCCGCCGGAACGGCTTTGAACCCGCCCCACCATCCGCACGACACAAACAGGCCGGGGATATCGGTTGCCGAGATTATCGGGGTTGCGTCATGCGCAATGTCCAGAACCCCGCCCCATTGGCGCAGCAATTTCAGTCGCCGAAACGCCGGGAACAATTCCAGCATGGTAACTACCGCGTCCTCAAAAACTGTTTGTTTTATATCCCGGCGAAAGGATTGTCCGGCATCTGGTGCGCCACCAATTACAAGCTCACCCTTATCCGACTGGTTTAGATACACGCCAAGGTCAGGACAATTCACAATCACATCGATCAGGGGCTTTACTGGTTCTGAAACAAAGGCAGCAAGATTGAAGGATTTGACCGGCAACCGCAGGCCAGCGGTTTCGGTGATTGTCGTTGTGTGACCGGAAACAACGACGGCGACCTTGTCGGCCAGCACGGTTCCACGATTTGTCTCAACACCCTTGATGGTGCCATCCGTGTCACGCAGCAGGCTTTTCACCTCTGTATGCTGGTGGATTTCGACACCGCGGGAACTCGCTGAACGGGCATAGCCCCAGGCGACGCCATCATGTCGGCACACGGCGGCTTCCTTATGCACCATGGCGCCAATGATCGGCAGGCGCGTGTCCGGGCCACCGCCGGTGAGCGCGGGTACGCGCCGCCGCAGCTCGGCAACATCGATCGATGAATAGCTTGACCCGTGCAGATAGCCATTCATCATGCGGCGGCGAATTTCCCGCATTTTTGGATAGGTCTGAACAACATCGATCATGCTCCGCTTGGAATACATGAGATTGAAATTCAAATCCTTTGCCAGCCCTTCAAACAAGGACACGCTTTTGACAAAGAAGGGGGTGCTCTCGTCGCGCAGATAATTGGACCGGATGGTCACGGTGTTTCGGGCAATATTGCCGCCGCCAAGCCACCCTTTTTCCAGAACCGCGACATTGGTGATGCCATGATTTTTGGCAAGATAATGGGCAGTTGCAAGACCATGCCCCCCAGCCCCAATGATCAGCACGTCATATTTCTTGGCCAGTGGCGGGTTTTTCCAGTAGCGCGGCCAATTGCGATGATGGCTGAGCGCATTCCAGGCGAGACTAAAGGCAGAAAACTTACCCATCAGCAAACGCCTCTAAGGCCTGAAAATACGAAATGACCTGCATGTTTTCCCATTTACTACGCCACATCGCCAAGACCAACTAGGCCGACCGGTGCGGCAAAGGCACTGGCAAGTTCAGGCCAAGCTTTCAAGACGTTTCTTGTCGGGGCAAAGTGCTCTGGGTGCAATCGTCCATTCTCCCAGAGGGCAACGCCATCAATGGTGACGGTTGGATCGATAACCATCCAGCAGATTTCGCCAGGTGGACCCATGCCGCATGTGTGAAAATGAAGAATTCTCGGATTGGCGAACACTGTCTGCGCCCAGCGGACGGGATCCGCCGATGCAGACATGTCATACCCCATTAGGGGGTGAATGCCCGCATGCCACGAATCAATATTGAAGGCATCAAGACCAAATTTAGCGGCAACCTGTTCGTAATGCCTGCGAAAATCCCTGACAAGATCTGCCGGGCCTGTAATGTCGGCGATCCGGGTGCCGTCTATATGCGCCGTGACAATATCAGGAAGCTCTAGGCAGGCCGGTTGGTAGACTTTTGAGCCTGTTGGTGTCAGAAAATGTGTCAGCTTGACCACGCCTGCAAAACCATTTGCAAGCACCGGCTTTGGCACACCCATCGGATAACGGCTCACGATAACTTCGCCGCCTTCGGTCAGGCTTTCACCGGGTGACCCTTCAAAATCGGTCCCAAGTGGGCAGGTGACACGAATGTGGCGCCCCCCTAGGGTTATCTCATCGACCGCATTCTTCAAGGCGATCATTGCCGCGTGATCGAGGGTGCCATAACCGCCGGCCAGCATTTCGGCGTTCAGCGCATAGCTCATGACTGAACGTGGACCAACATATTGAGACTTGAACCGGCCCTGATCACCAATGCGGGCAAAGAAAATTACCTCATCAGCCTCATTCATGGCGGCCTGCACAGCGTCAATCGCATGGTTTTTTGGGGCGCCGACCATCAGCGTTTTGACCGACGCGCCCATTTTGTCAAGAACAGCCCCGACACTCGCCGGTGCGGCCGCATCATACCAGCCTAGTGCGGGATCTTCGGCAACGACCAGAACGGTTTTACCGGCAACGTCGCCAAGACAGCCTTTTACAAGGTTCCGTGCGCCCAATCTCAGGGCGTCTTCACTACACCATCTGACGGTATCAGGCGGTGCCTGCAAACTTATATGCATATTGCTCATGTTAACATTCCCCCTAACCTGATCCTTAACCTGAATAGTATCCTATGACATCACCCTCGGTTGTCACGCCAAGGCCGTTAAGGCTCCTATTCACATAATTGAAATAGCCGATGATCTGATTGGCCTCCAGAATCTGGCCGTCATCCAGTCCGGCATCCTGCAAAGAGCGCACATCCGATTCCTGCATCGTTCCGGGTGCCAGTGTCAATTTCTCTGCATATTGCAGTAGCGCCAGCTCCGCCCCGTCAAAGACATCTTCGGGGCGGCGTTGTCCTAGCGCTTCTTCCACCGCGCTGGCCCGCGCGGCGTCCCCCATAAGATGGGCGGCATTTTTCCAGTGATTCGCATAGGAATAGTCACAGTCATTCAGCGCCGATACATATGACCCGATCACCTCTTGCAACCAGGTTGGCAGGGTGTTGGCCTTATCATGCAGAACTGCGCGATACAGAACAACATGGCCATGCATCGTGTTGGGCCGGTGCGAATGCACGCGCATCACGTTGTCAACGGTTCCATGCGGGGTGCGCGCAGTATCCAATGCTTCCTGAAGATCGGGGTTCGCATCAGCGTCACTGATCATCGATATCCATGCTGCCATGTTGTATTTCCCGAGATGCTCTTGGAACGATTAATTCATAACAAAAGCATGTTAATGATGATTCACTTTGCGAATAATGTTATAGTTTGTCAACAAGCGTTTTTGCTGGACAAAGATGGTTACATTTTCCCCTCTTTGGGGTAAAACGGTTCGGTCAAAACGCCCATAGTCACCCTGCCCACATCAGGGGTTCTATGGGAGATGCGAAACGGTGTTCTTTCGGTACGCCAGTATGACGCGGGGCCAGTATGACGCGGAATGAGAGTGTTTGAAAATTTAAGTGTAGGCTGAAAATGCTGGTTAGTGAAAATGGAGCGTGTGATGACGGCAGTGACTGAAGATGTATGGCAAATTATGATTAACTCCGGCGTCTATGATGACCTTGAGGGGGTGATTGATATCCACTGTCACCCGAACCCGGATTTTTGCAAGCGGTTGCTTGACGACCCTGATCTGGTGGCAATTGCCAAGGCAGTTGGCATG
>JABJBD010000027.1 GCA_018668795.1 Candidatus Puniceispirillum sp.
AACATGAAGTTCAGCCAGAGAATTTTTCATCAATACCAACAACGATGTGGTGGTCAATAATTACACTGACGACTGTTGGTTATGGTGATGTGTCCCCAATGACGTCACTTGGCAAACTCGTAGGGGCGGCAACCGCGATCATGGGTATATGTGTTGTGGCCCTGCTGACTGGTATTGTTGCCACAGCCTTTGCCAATCAAGTTGCACGCCGCAAAGATATATTTGAGGCTGAGATCGTACATGCGCTTGCTGATGGCATAATTTCACAAGAAGAACATGAGCGTATAAAGCAAATGCAGACCGACTTAGGGTTGTCCGATGAACATGCAAAAGCCCTTATAGAACTATTAAGCGAACGAGGCACTGCTAAGACTGACTAAGTTCAGGTTTTTACCAATATTCGTTGCGTGATGATAATGCCATAAAACAACTTGGCATGATTAATGCACTCATGTCTGCATAGTAACTCTTGGTAAAATTATTCAAGGAGAGAAACCATGCAGGACAGATTTGATAGTGATTTAGACGCGCGCGCTTTTGATGCCGTAGCCGATCATTTTGCCAATCATGAGTTGCAGGCAGATCAGGAATTCACCGCAGAAACGAATACTGGTAATTTGGGTGTTCAGTTTGTGCATTATGATGAAGCTGAGAACACAACCGAAACGGTTACTGTGCCACTTAGCAACTATTTTGCAAATTACGCATCAAGCAGTGAAGAGTTCATCAATACACGCATGGCTGTAGGTGGCAAAGGGGTCTAGACCAGACCCGTTAGCCAAATAAAACTGCCTTTTGCAATCACGTGATGTGATATTTAAGACACGTTTAGCTGGAAGACTTTACTAGCTGGAAGATTAGTTTAGCTAGAAGACTAGATTAGCTAGCCATATTCAGTCGGGCTTGCCGGCGCCGTTCAGAAGATGACGGTATTCTTAACATATCACGATATTTAGCTACGGTACGCCGGGCTAATTTTACCCCCTTCTTGGCAACCAAAGCGGCAATCGCATCATCACTTAGCGGTTTGCCGCTGGTCTCGCCACCGACTATTTCTTTAATCATATTGCGAACCGCAGCCGCTGCCGTGCCGTCGCCTGAATCCGTGGTGGCAATAGATACACTGAAGAAAGACTTAAGTGCGAAACATCCCTTTGGGGTTGAGATTGTCAGCCCGCTTGTTACACGACTTACAGTGCTTTCATGCATTCCTACAGCTTCGGCAACATCTTTAAGTGCCAATGGCTTTAAGGCGGCTAATCCATGCACAAGAAATTCACTTTGGTGGCGGATCACCTCTCCGCTAATTTTTAAAGTTGTCGAATTCCTTTGTTCAAGAGCCCGCTTTAACCAGCGTGCTGATCCTAGCGCTTCTCCTGCAAAATTCTTGGCTTCATCCTTTTTGACGCCCCGGCTGGTACTGGCAACTTTATTGCCATAATCTTCATCAATGACCAAAGACGGCAATGTTGATCGGTTCAAATCGACAACCCAACCCATTTTACCCCTTGTGACGACCACATCAGGGGCACTGGCAATGAACTGGTTACTCTCAAAACCTTCGCCAGGCTTTGGATTAAATTCACGAATACGCCCAAGTATGTCACCAATGTCAGAAACATCGCATTTTGCCTTGCGTGCTAGCCATTGCATATCGCCACGGCCAAGAACATCCAGATTGTCCAGTATCAAAGCCATTGTTTCACATAGAACACCTTGCTCACGCGCCTGAATGTAAAGGCATTCAGCCAAATCGCGGGCAAAAACACCCTCAGGTTCAAGTGTCTGTAAAACAGCCAATACGTCTTCGACATCATCAATCGTACATGTACACATGTCCGCTACATCGTCAACTGACCGGCCAAGCCATCCACTTGGCTCTAGGGCGTCTGTCAATTCATATGCAATGAAACGTTGTTTGGTGTCGGTGATAGTGAGATCAACCTGACGCAAAATAAATTCGCGCAAGCTGGCAGGACGGTCAGCAACTAAACCTGCAAGGTCATCCCAATCGCTGTCGATAGCAGCCTTTGCGCCGGTAGCCGAACGACCAAGATCAAGGCCTTCTGAACTAAACCGATTTTCAAGATCGCTATGCGCGGTGGGATCATCCGCAAGGGCTGTTCCATTTTCAATCGAAGACGACAAATCAGTTGTATCGTGACCATTATCAGCATCAGAAAACGCATCATGTGCAGTCTCAGATGAATGTAGGTCTGCGTCACTAGTGTTCGTTTTTTCACCTTCATTTGATTTGTCAGGTGAAGACACTTCAACAAAGGGATTATCAAGCACCTGTTCTTCTAAAAACGCGGCGATGTCCATATTTGTCATTTGCAACAATTTGATTGCCTGTTGCAACTGTGGCGTCATAACCAAAGATTGCTTTTGCTTCAAATTTACTGATGGCATTAACTGCATAGTTACCTCCCTGTTGAAAGCACTATGCGAGTCAAAAATGAAGCTTGCAAAACTTCTATTTGACAGGGGGCAGTGTCACTTTTTCGACAAAAAGGTTACACGTAAACAGTCAGTTATGTGATTTCAGATTTCTTTTAAAAGCCACCTGTCAACAAACAGACAGGAATATTGCGTCATTTTGATGCATGATCGGAACAAGATGGCATGATTATTGTAGTGGTCGTATTAACCATATAAGCTATACCTAATTATAGATGTACTGTTGAAGGACGAAGATGATTTCTCTTAGCCGCCTAAAGCCAACCAGAGGTAGCGTCTGTCACCGTTGTCAATTTATACGAGCCTTCATAATGATGGCTTTGATGATTGTAATTGTTGGCCTAACAGCCGGCGACAAGGCTGTTCATCTGCGTGTTGTTACAACCGAACGGGTTGCAGCCGTCATTTGTATCGGCGGTAGCATCATGTTTTTATTCAAGCTTCTATTTTGGTGGCTTGACCGGCGAGACGCAAATAACGAACTTAACGACGATCACGAACAAGGCGAACGGCTAGCTGCTGATACGGGAAAAAACGGCCATATGTAAGCCCTGTTGCAAAATTGACTGACCAGATGTGACGCTTAGCAAATTTGTTTATCTGACCTGTCCAATATGGCACTACGTCTGTTGCAGGAAACATATCTGCATCAATTTTAGGGGGGCCACATTCATTGCATACCAGCCCCTCAAGCTCGACGCGACTTGGCAAACGCCATTCCCCGCCAAGTTGTTCATTTGCCTGTTCTATAGCCTGAGCAATCATTTCATGATTAAGCGAAAGCACCTCGCCAGTACATGTTTCGCCGTTCCAGCGCTGGCCGATGCTGCAACGCAACCAGTCAACCCCGTGTCTTAGGTCAACAACAATATGATCGCGAGCCATGAACAAAGTTGCCTGAGCATTATTGGCAAACCCCGCACCAAAAAATAATAGCATTATAGACAATACATATAGTCGATTTCGCATTTGCTCACGCATGTGATCTCCTTACGTAATCTCACTGTTGTATTCCTAAAATATAAGAATACACTTATTTAGTGACGCGTTAAACATTGTTATGTGCATAAAACGTGCCGCCAAACGTGCTGATAATGACAAAATGTCTAAGTTGGTACGGTAATTGCTATGACTCGGGGGTATGCATGCCCATTTTAAAGGTGGAATAAACTTATGGATTTAGCTTCTCTTATAGGAATACTTGGTGCCATCGGCATGATTATGTGGGCTATGCTATCTGGTGGTGGCCTCGGCACTTTTATTGATACACCATCAGTTTTAATTGTGTTTGGCGGCACTTTCTTTGCTGTTATGTACACAACGCCCCTAGCAACATTTCTAGGAAGCTTTGGCGTCATGGGAAAGGCTTTTCTTCCGCCCATTAAAAAGCAGGAAGACCTAATTGAGCGCATGGTTGAACTGGCCGGAATTGCCCGTAAAGACGGCATGATGGCGCTTGAGGGTCAGGAAGTGCCCGACAAGTTTTTCTCCAAAGGCATGCAGATGCTGGTTGATGGTGCTGACGAAACCAAACTTACCGCCCAGCTGACGCAAGAAATCAAGGCCATGAAGATGCGCCATGAGGCCAATCAAAATGTTGTGAAAGCCTGGATCGATATTGCCCCTGCTATGGGCATGATCGGTACATTGGTTGGTTTGGTGTTGATGCTGGGTAACATGGCGGATCCAAAAGCTATTGGCCCGGCTATGGCTGTTGCCTTGCTGACAACGCTATATGGCGCTTTTATCGCGAATGTTCTTTTTTCGCCGATGCTTACCAAGCTCGAAGGCTATACAACATATGAAACCATCTATCGTGAAATGGTTGTTGCAGGATTGCGCAACATTGCCCGAGGTGAGTCTCCGCGGAACATTCAGGATCAACTAGTCTCTAACCTGCCACCTAAGCTTCAGGCGAAGCTTGAGGAAGCTGTATAGCGCTTTGCAATAGTGACGCGCTTATAAAGCAATGAATGGCACGGCTAAGAAGGATTTGAACGATGGCTGAACAAACAGAAGAAGTCGAAGAGAAGGAAGAGGAAGACTGTCCTAAATGTCCTCCTGTCGGGGCGCCAGCATGGATGGCTACCTTTGCCGATATGGCGACATTGTTGATGGCGTTCTTCGTTCTTATTCTGTCTTTTGCGGAATTTAACGTGCCAAAATTCAAGCAGATTTCGGGTTCATTAAAAAATGCCTTTGGTGTGCAACGCACCGTGCCCATTGTCGAACAGCCAAAAGGCACCACCATTCTATCGTTGAATTTCAGCCCAAATCCAGCGCCATCGGCGACCAACCAGATGAACCAGGAAACAACAAAAGATACGCAGCCTGATTTGGATATTAAGAATAAAGATAAAGATGATGATGGCGGCGATAGCGAAAGTGCCGAAGATATTGTAAAGGCACTGGAAGAGGCCATCGCGCGCGGTGAGATTGAGGTCGAGTCCCTTGGTGAGAAAGTTGTGGTGAATTTCACCCCTACCGATGCGCCAGAAGAAAATATGCCACAGCTTTTGAAAGAAACCTTGAATGCGATTGAGCAGGCTAAGGATGCCGCCGGCAAATCTGACGCTGAAGTTCTTTTTGGTGGGCTGGAGGAACAGCTTGAAAAAATGCTAGCCGCGGCTGAATCTGCCAGCGCGAGCCAGTCTCAGTCTGAAGCCGAAACTGCCGAAGCGCAAGAACAGCAGGAAAAACAAAATGCCGAAGCCGAAATTGCTGAAGATGAGCTGAAAGTCGCCTTGCGTCAGGAAATTGGCCAAGGGCTTGTGGCGGTCGAACGCGAGGAAGACCGTGTCCTTATTACTGTTGGATCAGGTGGTGCCTTTGCTTCGGGGTCAGCCGAGCTTACAGCTGATGCGAAAGAAATAATGCAACAAATCGCAAAGGTGAGCGCGGGTGGCTCAAGCTCTATCAATGTATCAGGTCACACGGATAATGTGCCATTGATCTTTGGATCACAGTTCCGCGACAATTGGGATCTGGCCGCCGCACGTGCATCAAGCGTTGTGCAAGCGCTTGAAGATAGTGGTCAGGTGCCAGGTAACCGTATGCAGGCTGTCAGCTTTGGCGAGTCCAAACCGCTGGAAAGCAATGATACATCTGATGGGCGTGCTTTGAACCGCCGCATCGAAATTGAGATTAATTACTAGGTCATTCACCTGCTAGCCTTCCTGTCTTCTGGGGCGTGTTCCATTGGATCACATTCCTCTTCCGGTGGGGCAGATGCGTCTTCTGGCGTTAGCAGATACAGTCCAACATGTTCCAGCCATCATCCTATGCAAGGGTGATGGTTTGTCATTTGTGTGACCTATTGTGTTGCGTGGGCGTGGGCGGTGGGTATGGAGCTTTGTCGAAATGGACATAACGATACGGTGGGCATATGTGACCTCAGCCACACAATGCAGAACCATATTCAAGACAAGCATCCAGATAACGTGACCGAGCGTGATCGAACACTAGCGAATGTGCCCAAGGTTTAAGGTTTCATAGGCGCTGGAAGAGTATCATCATCCCCGCAACAGGCCGTGACTGTCAGCGTTTAGGCTGTGTTATATATGTATTTGATATAGCCAGATTAGCAGCAAGCTAAGCGTATTGATTGATGATAAAGATCATCTTGTCCTTGGACGGCGGCGTTTCTTAACAGGCGCATCATCAACCGGAACAGGCCCGATTTCACTATCTATAAAATCGCATTTGGGATCAATTTTACGACATATTTCCTGTACTTCGCGTAATGACCGCGCAGCAATTACCAGCCACATTTGCCGCTCTTTGAAAAGGCTGAAGCTTCGTCTAAGCGGGACTTGTGCCTTTTTGAAATAGAGAGACAGCAATATGTAAGCGATCACAAACAGCACCCAATGGACGCTCAGGGTTACACCATAAATCAAGGTCACTGCCAGCAATGCTTCCCAGAGCCGATTTTGCATAAGCCATATTACCGGTATGAACAGAACAACATCAGACGGCCGCGTATCAATGATTTCTGTTTTGCGTTTCATATCGCGCAGCACTTCAAACATCACGTAATCGTCAGGATGACCTATATCCGCCGTCTTAAAGTCATTATTAATGGCTTCGGATATTTCGGGCTTGGAATATTCTAATGTGCAGCCAAGAGGACCACGCACAATGATGTTATATACAATCCCCTTGCGCCAGATTGTAAGCATGACAGATTTATCATTTTCAAGCTCAAACAGAATGTCCAGGAATGTGTCAATATCACCGTGATACGCCTTTGCATCAATGGCAACAATCGCATCTTCTTTTTGCAGGCGAAGTGTTCGAGAGCGCGAAATCGTACCAATTTCAGCGATAGATAAAAAACTGTTACGCGGTGCTTGATCCTGTGGGCTGGCAGCGCCTGTGTCACTAACAGTATCCGGGTTTGGGCTTGCCTCATACCCAAAGGCGCCCTTTGACGCTTGGCCATTAGGCGACTGGCCAGTTTGGTTCCTGTCAGCACTGGTGTCGTTTTGATTCATCGGATGGCCTTAGGTGCATAGCACGCAAAATAAGGATTCATGTCAGAACCCTTCTTTGCCGCTGTTCGATCACGGATAGCTGACCTTATTATCTTTTGCCTTAAACTGCGCAAGAATCTGTTGGTTTTGTCCTGACAACCCTTCTAAATGGTTGGCAAGCATTGCCTGATTGGCGGATACTTGGCTAAGCACTTCGTTGCTTGCCATGCTTCGTGCCAATGAGTCCATAGCACCTTCGTTTGATTTTGCCAGCTGGGCCATCTGTTTGGTGATTTTGCTTGTCTGACTGCCCATTTCATTGGCGATACCATTGGTAATCGCTTTGGCAAGCTTGTCATTATCAGCAGACATTTTTTCGTTACTATCACGCATACTAGCTATGACTTCGCGGTTTGAATCGATAATCGTTGTCCGCAAGGTATCAAGATCTGCAATCAGCGTTTTATTCAACGAAACGAGCTCTTGCTGGGCTTCCAACGACACTTTTAGCTTATCCAGCGAGCTGTTCATCGTATCCACATTCTCAGCAAATACGACCAAAGCTTCACGACTTGTCGTGGTCATTGTTGTCAGATCAGACAGCGTTCTGAAATAAATAAGTGACGCGAAAATCAACGCCGCCACCGCGGCAACCATTGAACTGGCAAATATAATTGCTGTATAGCGATGAATCATCTTGATTGACCCTTCCAGTTTTTTGTTTTCACGCTTAATTTTATTAAATTCAGACGATACGTCTGTAGCAGCATCTGCTGCATCTAGCGCGATTTTGATGCTTTCCTGCACCGCATTATATTCGCTGCTCATAACTGTCTCCTGACGAATTAGGACGAAGAACGACGCCTAACAGGCGCCTTCCTCGACTGAAAGTAAGCACATTTCATGCCAGTTGCCTCAAAAACGTGCCGTGATGGTAAAAATTGTCCCTTAAATCCGAATTTCTGGCATCCATATGGCCGACCACGCTCATGCGTGATGAAATGGAATTTGCATTCAAAGCAATTTGGCTGTTGCACGGGCTTGTCATGTTTCTTAAGCGTCATTTCTTCTGCCTCTGACCTTGATCAAACATATTGGCAATTGAAAATCTTGCCCCTCCCAGAAAGCATAGAAACGAAGCGACAAAGATCAGAATTGTTTTATAAAGGGGCTCAGCTTCATCAAGCGACGCCAGACCATGCACAAAAGCAGCAGCCGAAACACCATAGAAGCATACAGTACTTATCATCTCTCCTAAACTTCTATGCGTACGACGTGCCATTACTCTGCATCCTTACTAATTTTACCATGCTCATCAAAACGCAGATCTTCTGGCAGATCGATATCCGGCATGCCAAGCGTTTCACCATTATCAATGCGATAAATATAGGCCAAGGCGATGGCAACAGCATTATATAATTTTTCGCTAATTTCACTGCCAATTTCACTGGTAAAGAATAAAGCACGAGCAAGTAGTGGGCTACGCATGATTGTAATGCTTGCATCATTTCCACGTTCGATGATTTGCTCTGCAATCCGCCCCTTACCCATAGCCAAAACCACGGGTGCGCCAGCCTCACCCGCAACATATTTAAGCGCGACGGCAAAATGTGTTGGGTTGGTGATAATAGCTGTAGCGTCTGAAACATTTTCAAGCGACTCGCGTTGCTGACTGGATGCTTGTGATTGCTCCATCTGCATGCGACGAATTTTAGCTTTAACTTCAGGTGAACCTTCGGTTTGTTTATGTTCGTCCTTCTGTTCCTGGCGGCTCATTTTGAGCTTTTTGTTATGTGAGTAGCTTTGCCATGAATAATCAATCGCAGCGATAATAAAAAGCACGACCAACATTGCCCCAAGAAGCGCGGGAAACACGTCACCCATTTTTGACATGGCACCGTTAAGGGTACCTTCAGATAAACGCAAAATACTGGGAAGCTGGCTATAGATAAGTAAGCCGGCGGTGCCAAACAAAAGCACGACTTTTAATATCGATTTTCCAAGCTCAACAAGCGATTTAGCCGAAAACATGCGCTTCATACCCGCGATGGGATCAATACGGTTAGGTTTGAATGCCAACGACTTGGGTGCAAAATTAACGCCGCCAACGGCAAGCTGCGTGAACAAAGTAACAATCATCATCGGCACGCCAATGATGATTGATATAATGATAATCATCCAGAATGACTGTACTAGCTTGCCAAAAGCCAATGTGTCGATCTGATCGGCGTGATCCCAGCGGAATAAGGTACCCCAATGCGTCAAACCTGCTGATGAGACTGAAGACAGTCCCATGAACAGAACAACACCCATGGCCAATGTTGTGAATACAAAGGCTTCTTTTGAAGATAATACTTGGCCATCTTCACGGGCTTTTTCGAGTTTCCGTTCGGAGGGGTCTTCGGTCTTTTCCTGCCCATCATTGGATTCTTCAGCCATTTGCCAAATTCTCCATCATTGTTTGCACATCGCCAATCGCATTAAACACTAAATCTGACATGTTGCTTGAAAGGGTTCCTGCTGAAAAATACAGGACGATAAAGACGCCCAACATCGAGATTGGGAAACCAAACGAAAATAGATTTAGCTGAGGTGCCGAGCGCGTGATCACGCCAATCGACACATTGATCATAAGTAAAACGATCACAACAGGAAGCATAATGATGGCACCGACAAAGAACATCGATCCAGCGGCACTTATACCAGCTTCAACAAGAACGCCCATATCCGGAACATGCCCAAGTGGCATAATACTGTAAGATTTAAGCATTATGCTGATAACCAGAAGATGCCCATCCAGAGACAGAAAAATGACAGTCAAAAATAAATATAATATCTGGCTGACAACGGGCGTTTGGCCACCTGTTGATGGATCAACTTGTGCGGCAAAACCAAGACCAGCTGTTGAGGCTATTTTTTCACCAGCAAGAAGTGCGCCTGCAAACCATATTGTCAAAATCAGACCGGCTGCCAAGCCTATTGTGATCTCGCTTGCCATAATCACAATGCCTGGCAAAGACGTAATGATATTGACGTCAATTGGCTGAACGTGTCCAGCGACACTCATGGCCAACATAAAGGACATTATAATTCTTATCTGTAATGGCATCCACCGTGCGCCAAACATAGGCGACGAAATCATGAATGCGCCAATTCTGAGGCTTGCAACTAAATATTGTAGTAAGCCTGTCACAATCCACTGCAAATCCATGCCGGGCAGAGCAACCATATTTTGGGTGACAAGAGGGAGCATTATAACACTTAACTGATGGTAGCAATTTGATCAAAGATGAAGGCGAAATAGTCAGATAGTTGTGCCAGCATAAAGCTGGACACCAATCCAAAGGTAAGCATTACGATAACCAGTTTCGGAACAAAGCTGAGGGTTTGCTCGTTAATAGAGGTGGCGGCTTGAAAAATACCAATCAACAAACCAATTGCGAGGGCAACCCCAAGAAGGGGACCTGCGGCAATAATGATCTGCCAAAATGCAATGCGCAGAAATTCTACATTTGAGTCAAAATCCATAATCAGCATTCCTATTCTTTAAAGTGATAAGTAGGGCAATATCCGCGTTATGATCCGGAATAGGTAGCTACCAGGGAACCGACTGTCATCGCCCAGCCATCGACCAGAACGAACAATAAAAGCTTGAAAGGTAATGCAACTAGCATCGGGCTAAGCATCATCATACCTAATGACATCAAAATTGACGCAATCACCATATCGATTACCAAAAATGGCAAAAACAACAGAAAGCCAATCTGAAAAGCCGTTTTCAATTCGGATGTGATGAATGCTGGCAATAGAACTGTTAATGGCACATCTTTGGGATCTTCATAGGTTGTATCGCCAGCCATTTCAGTGAACATGACCAGATCAGTTACACGCGTATTTTGGACCAGAAAATCCTTCATAATATTGGTGCCGTCTGAAATTGCCGTTTCCATCGGCATGGTGCCATCCATATAGGGAGACAGCGCAGAGTCATTCAGCTGGGTAAATGTTGGTGCCATAATGAAGAATGTCAAAAATAGAGCAATCGCAACAAGCACCTGATTAGGTGGCGTTTGCTGAGTACCCATTGCCTGACGTAAAATTGATAAAACTATGATGATGCGCGTGAAGGAGGTCATGCCTAAAACAAGCGACGGCAACACTGTCAGCGCCGTCATTAGCGCCAATATTTGCAATGACAATGAATAGGTTGATGAGCCGTCTTCGCCACCTGTTATATTGAAGGCTGGCAGACCCGGCGGTGTGTCGCCAACAAGCTGGGCTTCAGCACCACTCATCACACCACATAATGAAAGTATAGCAATAGGCAGGGACGTTATAAGGATGCGCATGATACGGGTCATTCTTCTAATCCTAATTTTGGGTTACGAAGGCGCGCTTGCTTTATAGCTGCGGAAATAGGGTTTTCCTCGGCATCTAGCGTCTCAGCCTTGATTGTTTGAGACGCTGGTTTTGCTGTCGGAATCGATGGGGTGGATTTAGGTGGTTGTGTAGGCGGCGGGGCGGGTTTTTGCACCACTGGCTTTGAAGTAACTACGTTTTTGTCCAATTGGACAATTGTGCCTGGCTGCCCTTTTGCCGTAAAAATCAGAAATGTTGTGCCTGCAACATCGACAAGCCGCAAACGTTCATGCGGCGACATAGACATTTCTTCAATGAGATGTATGCGTTTTTCTTGCTGAAACCGTTTTTTAATTCCACCACGAAATTTACGTACGATAATCAATAGCAAAAGCATTAGCGTCAGAAACGCTAGGGTAATAAGCCCCTGCTCAGTTGTTATTGTTGTCAGCGTCATAACCTGTCTCCGCCCTGAATGAATATTCATTTCAAACAAGGCAAAGACCGTGCCAGACGCACGTTATGACATTTATTTTATTATAAGGCGTTGTTTTTAAATGTTTTAAAAAGGTGCCAGATCAATGTTTCTACAGGGATGTCGCCTGTATAATTACCAAAATAAGCTGGCATGGATTTATGTCGAAAAATTGACAGCGCTTTATAGCGTTTCCATCCGCTTTTCAGGTGCAACAATTTCAGAGAACCGAATACCAAAGCGTTCACCAACCATGACCACTTCACCTTTGGCAATCATTGTGCCATTCGCCAGAATATCAAGCGGGTCACCTGCCAAACGATCCAATTCGATCACTGAACCTTCATTCAACCTAAGCAAATCACGGATTTTGATCTCGGCACTGCCAACTTCGACTGTCAGACTGACATCGATATTTTCAAGAACACGCATATTTTCCATACTGATACGTTCATCAGTGGCTGCATTATTGGCAACTGGCGCTTCGGCTTCTTCAACAACATTTTCTGGTTCGTCAGACATCTAATTATCCTCTCTTAACACGGATCCAGCATGAATATGCCAGGATTTACCGCTACGACTATTCAACTATGCGCGATGTCAGGTTAATGGCAGATTGCCCCCCAACTTCTCCCATTTCTCCATAATAAAAGCGACGTTCGTCCATCAAAACTTCAACACCGTCGCCAATCTGGATTGGGAACACATCACCTTCTTGCAACCGAATAAGCTTGCTCATCGACACAACTGGCTCACTCAGTTTGGCTTTCATTTTGATTGGAATATCAAGAACTGCATGTTCCATCCGGTCACGCCAACTTTGGTCATCTTCAATACGGTCTGATTGCACACGAGAGCGTAATTGTGCCGCAATAGGTTTTAGCGTCTGTAATGGATAAATCACATCGAAACTGGCGGCGTCAATGTCGGGCAACTGTACGACAAATGAGCAAATAATGACCAGGTCAGCACCATCAACAAAAGATGCAAACTGGGTGTTAACCTCACTACTTTGATGTGACAGGTTGATCTCCATCAGATCACGCCATGAGTTTTCCAAGGTTTCGTTCAGTCCGCGATTGATCAACTGAATCACGCGTTCCTCGGTAGCGGTGAATTCCGGACGACGCGATTTGTTGCCTTCAATTTTACCGCCATAGTAGGAATTGGTCAGCACCGAAATAAATGTTGGGGCTAGCACTGTAAGCATACTGCCACGCAGTTCTTCGATGCGGCTGATATTCAGGCTCATAAAACTGTCAATACCCGCTGCGTATTCGTCAAAGCTTTTGACTTCGGGCGGGAATGACGAGATACGCGGCTGCACTCGCAACATTGGCAAGAACACAGACCGGGCAAACCGCGCAAAACGTTCATTAATCATGCGAAGTGCATAATAGTCACCAAGGAGCGAAAGATCATCCTCGCCAAACTTGAACGCACGGACATCTGCCATATCACCAACATCCGGGGATGCTGTTGGTGACGCGTCAGAGCCAAGCCCTTCGATAAGGGCGTTGACTTCGTCGCTACTTAATTTACGCGTGGATGCCACGATTACACCTATTCTATGTTAGACGTTTATTGCAATACAAAGGATGTGAAATGTACTTCTGCCACACCCCCGAAGTCTTCGAGACTTACAAGCTTGGCATTCATCGCATCTCGCATCGCGACAGCAAGCTTTTCACGGCCTGCAATACCCTGAACATCCTCTTCGCCAAACTCACTCAGAACGCCAAGAACGACAGAACGAAGCGCAAGTTGATGCGATTCAACCATTTCCATTATGCTGTCGTCATATTGCGTTGAAACGCCCACGCCAACCTGTAGCATTTTACGCGACCCCATAAGGTTTGACGTAAAGGTACCCGGAAATTCGTAATAAATAGTCACGAAGTTTTCAACTTCGGGTGTTTCTTTAGATACACGTTGGGCTGTTTCGTTATCGAGAGCTTCCTGTTCGGCAGCCTCAGCCTCTTGCATCTTTCGTTCTATGATTTCCTCAATCTGCTCGGACGGATCAGGTTGAGCCGCACCAAACAGCATATAGCCCCCGCCAAGGCCTGCGCCAATCAAAACAAATCCGCCTACCACGAATAAGATAATTTTTATAAGAAACCCTTTGGACTTCTTTGGTTCATCATCATTTTCAGCCATCATTCCGTCCTTTGTAGAAATCTATCATCACGCCAAAATATTCAAAACTGTTTTATTGTCATTTTCTAATGTATTTGTCGTTTCTTCGGCATTATCGACCTCACCGCGCATAGTTTGGCTTTGGTTTTTGCCTTTTGCCTGGTCATCATTACCTGAAGAGGTGCCGGTATGGCCTGAATTTGCCTGTCCGCCCAAATTATTATTCTGGTCAAAACCAGACGCGCCTGAGCTATTTGTCTGTAAATTACCAAGCCGAAGTCCAGCTTGATCCAGCATTTGACTCAAGCGGTTTTCGCCCTCGGATAACAATGCCGCAGCAGCGGCCGTTTCGGTGGTAATTTGAATCCGTGTTGCATCGCCATTAAAGCCCAGCTTAACCTGCATCCGGCCAAGTTGCCTTGGTTCAAGCGCGATACGGATTTCGCCGCTGCCATTCTTGATGCTATTTTCAATGCGGCGCACAAAGCCTTGCTGCCACGCCTTATCAGTCATGTTAAGACGATGCGCGGTCATAGTTTGAGAATTGCCGCGCGATGCTTGATCAAAGCCGCCACCATCGCCTTTGTTGCCACCCGATTGAGAGCTAGATTCATTATTGCTCTCATTGGTTTGAATGGTGCCTGCCGAGTCGGTAGCTAGGCGTTGGGTCACTGGCTTTTCGCTATGCATGCGTATCGCGCCATTATCAACGATGATCGATGCCCTTGCCGCCACATCCTTGGCAGGCGCTGGCATGATACCACTTTCGATAACAGTGCTAATCTGGGCTTTATCCTGCTTTGCGGATTGAACCACATCAAATGTCTTTAGCTCTGCCTTTGACTGAACTACCGTATGCGCCTCACTATATGAAACAATATCTGCAGACATTTTTGTTGTTATATGTGGCATTGTTGCGGCTTTACCGGCCAAATCTTGAGCGGTCAAAACGGTATGCGATGCGTCATAAGTGACAAGCGCAACATCTGATTTGCCAATTATGTTTGGCATTGTTGCGGCTTTACCGGCCAAATCCTGAGCAGTCAAAACGGTATGCGGTGCGTCATAAGTGACAAGTGCTTCATCAGATTTGACAATTATGTTTGGCATTGGCGCGGTGTTGTTTAGCTTTGAAAGCTGGTGTGCAGTTAAAACATTATGCGACTCATTATAGGTCACAGCGCCCCCAACAACATTATCCATTATAGCTGGCATTGGCGCGGATTTAGGCGCCATGTCCTGAGTTGTTAGAACGGTATGCGGGACATCATATGTGACAAGGGCGACATTAGATTTGCCAATTATGTTTGGCATCGCGTCATCAGTTAACGGCGTCTTTAACGCCTGGATGCGTGACTGTTTTTCATCCTTTGGAACCACAGCCTGTTTTAGAAAATTCATCAGCTGATGAACAGGTTGCGGACCAGTGTCATAGTTGTTTCGTGAAGGCGCGTTTACTTCCGCTTTCACAAGCGCACGCGCCTTGGCAAATAATTC
The DNA here is from genome assembly GCA_018668795.1 of Candidatus Puniceispirillum sp. Taxonomy (GTDB): domain Bacteria; phylum Pseudomonadota; class Alphaproteobacteria; order Puniceispirillales; family Puniceispirillaceae; genus Puniceispirillum. The sequence goes on from JABJBD010000027.1 coordinate 15,406, forward strand.
AGCAGGCACAGCGACGGGAACATTAGGCACATCATAATGATGACCGTTTTTCATCATTGACATTGGTGACCCTATTTTCAAATCAAGTGTTGCTGGGGTATCACTATCAGCATGTGGATCATCAACTGCATCAATCAAACCAACGCTTTGGGCAACCAAAAGTGTTTGCGCCATTGCAAGCGCGCCATCAGAAATTTCAGTTTTACCTGCCGCAAGCGTATCTGGTACTGATTCTGGGTTTGAGGTTTCAGCCAATGGCGTCATAAAACTGTTCATATGCTCGATTAACCGCATATTGCCATCGCCAGATTCTACCGACCCCAAGGGCACCGATGCAATGATGGCTGGCAAAGAGCCAAGGTCTGTATCCAAGGCTGCTAGGTTATCAGCCGACGGTGTGTTCATGGCATCTGGAATATCTGCTGCGGTTTGCATCAAACCAAAAAGCGTTTCAAATAACGCGGCATTATCACTTCCAGGTGAGGAAGTATCTCCATTTCCAGAGGATAGAACCATCCCTGATTTGGCTGATGAATCGATAGTTGTCATACTGCATTTCCTGGCATTTATATTCGGGGACGTTCCCGAAAAAAACTTTCACTGCCTAAGCATTGCAAGTTCGGTGCCAGTCATAAAATATCAGGAAATCTATCTAGCGATCAGCTAATGGACGGTTGATACGCGGTACATCAGATGCCGCCTTTTCTTCGCGCTCTTCGCGCAAGACACGTCGCCGCTCGTCAGCTTTTTCAAGTGAGCGATTATGCCGATGCAAAGCTTCGGCAATGTGTTTTTTTTGGGTGCCAACTTCTTCACTTAGAAAATCTGTGCGGTTTTCTACCGTAACCAGCTGTTCGTGTATTTGTGCACTATACCAATTTGATGACCGGAGTTCACGCACACTTGTTTCACCCTTTTTAATCGCCGTATCATCAACAATCGCCTTTAGCTGGTCTTTAATTGATGTTACCCGCGTCAATTCTTCCTGCAGGGTTTTCATGCCGCGTGCCTTTTGCATCATCAGCATCTTTTCCTTTAAGGCAAGCTTGTCATAAATCGTTTTATCCTTGCCCATTATGCGTTTCTCATCAAACCGATTAACGCATCACGACTCACGGCAAAATCTGATTTTTCAGCTTCTGGCTGCTGGATATGTTTGGTCAAAGCTGGCCATAATTCAACAGCAAGGTCAAGATCTGGGTCTTGACCCGGGCTATATCCACCCATGAGAATAAGATCACGATTTTCCATATAAAGCGAAACCAGACGCCGAAAGCGTGAGGCTGCAGCTTGTTGATCGGCATCAGTTATATCGTTCATAACCCGACTAACCGATGTGGTAACATCAATAGCAGGATAAATACCCATTTGCGCTTGCTGACGTGATAGTAAAATATGACCGTCCAAAATAGCGCGGGCTGTATCGACAACAGGATCATTTGCATCATCACCATCAGCAAGCACGGTATAAATGGCCGTGATTGACCCCTGCCCTTCAACACCGGTACCTGAGCGCTCAATAAGCCTTGGTATCATCGAAACCACCGATGGCGGGTATCCTTTTGATGTTGGCTGTTCACCAAGGGCAAGACCAATTTCACGTCGCGCATGCGCCACACGTGTCAAAGAATCCATAATCAGAAGAACGTTTTTACCCTGATCGCGGAAATATTCGGCAATGGCTGTTGCCCTTTCGGCGCCACGAATACGTAACAGTGGCGATCTATCAGCAGGAACAGCCACTACAGTTGCCCTATCACGAGTTTCACTGCCAAGAATATAGTTTACGAAGCTTCCAACTTCACGTCCACGTTCCCCAATCATGCCAACAACCACAACATCGGCATCAGTAAAACGGCTCATCATGCCAAGCAAAACTGATTTACCAACACCCGAGCCAGCGATAATACCAACACGTTGTCCCTGACCCACCGACAAGATCGAGTTAATGATACGCACCCCGACATCTAATGGTTTATCAACAGGCTTACGTTGTAACGGGTTTAGCTCTTTTCCCATTAATGGCCAGCGCCCATTCAAAGGGGGAAGCGGGCTGTTATCTAGCGGCACACCAAGCGCATCTGTTACCCGCCCCAAAAGACCTTCGCCAACAGCTATCTGGGTGCCATCATCGACAAGTGACACACGCGCACCAACCAGAATTCGGGCCCCATAATCATGAATTGAAAGCAGGTTATTGCCGTTATTAAAACCAATCACCTCAGCCATTGCTGGTGCGTCGCCGTCAGTCGCCACCTCGCAAATGGCGCCAATATTTGCAGGAAACCCATCACACTCGATAATTTGGCCATCATAACGGCTGACATGCCCAAATAAGCTGATTGGTTGATCCAGCTTAACCGCGCTCAAATCAGTCATGATGGCGTCGGTCAAGATGCTCATGTCACGCTGTCATCTGTGTTGTTTGCGTCTTCAGCTTCAGATGTCTTTGAACCTGACACAGCATCGTCATCTATTGCCGGCTCTTCAGTTTCGTCTTTGGCTGATGTGGTTATACTTTTGCCATTATCTTTAGCATCAGCAATTGACGTTTCGTCAGGTCCGCCATCGGTCAAGCTATCTGCATTTGATGTTGCTTGATCACTTTCATCTTTTTGGGCAATTACAGGCGTGTCAGTTGATTCAGTTTCATGCTTTGTATCAGCCGTTTTTTCATCTTCGGTTATTTGGATTTTTGTTCGGTTTGATATTTGATCAACAAGACCAACGCCACCAACTGCCACCCTTACGTCGCCACGCGTCATTGTTTCATCAACAACAAAGTTGCAACCTTTAAGCTTGTCCCGATTTTTTGCCAATGACTTGATAGCGGCAAAATCCTCTTTATTTAGATTTATCGTCGGGCTGGCAGTTTCAGATTTGACCATAGTGATCAAAGTTTCAATACGTTTGGCAAAAGCCTCTGGCATATCTGTAATTGTCTGGCCAGCGCGATCACTTGCCAGTGCCATGACGCGGCTAGCAATCTGTGCACTCAAAGCAGACACATCAAGAGCCTCAGGGTTGGTCAAAGACAAAACAGCCTGTTCAAAACTTTGCAAAACCTTTTCCAGCTGTTCTGCCGCTTTTGCCTGACCTTCGGCAAGCCCTGCTTCCTGACCACGTTTATATTCTGCTTCAAGCACGCTTGCATCTGGTGCGGATGGCGCTACTGGCGCGGGCGAAACCTGAGCAGCTTGTTCATTTTGGGTGTCTGTCTGTTGTGCGGTTTGTGCGTCTGGCACAGGATCAGATGTGGTGCCTTCCGATGCAATATTGGTTGCACCGTCGTCTGACTGATCGGCACGGTTTTCTGATTGAGGCTGGGTTTCAGCTGACACGTCCATTGTGGCTACATCTGCTGACTCAGCTGTAACCGCCGCCGTATCACTATTGTCTGTTGGTGCTTCAGCTGTGTCTTGTTCAGACATGGCGGTTTGATGCGAAGCTGTGTGATCAGTTGCAGTTTGTTCATCCACTGCCTTTTTAGCCGCCGCAATCGCATTAGCTTCATCACGGCGCTTTTGTGCCGCCATTGCTATTTCGACAAGGCTTTTAGGCTCAAAGGGGCTATGCGCGCTGACCGGTAAAACATCTGACCGCTCATATCTTGCCTTGTTGGATAAAGTAATAAGACGGGCAATTTCAGTATCCGCCAATCCATCCGTATTTTCGAGAGCTGCTTCATTCATTTTTTTGTCTGTCCTGTGACCTCATCATCTTTATATTAGACGAAGTCATCACCTCCACGACCTGCAAGCACAATACTGCCTTCATCAGAAAGACGACGCGCAATGTTAATGATACGCTTTTGCGCTTCTTGAACCTCAGTCAAGCGCACAGGACCCAAAGCCTCCATCTCATCAGCCAGATTGGCCGCAGCACGCGCTGACATACATGAAAATAGTTTTTCACGAAGCGGTTCATCTGCACCTTTAAGAGCCAGAACCAGATCTTCTGTATCGACGTTACGCATTAGCGTCTGAAGTGACTTATCATCCGAACCAAGCAGATTATCAAAGACAAACATGGCTTCCTGAATACCTTGCATAAGAAGCTTGTCGCCCTTAGCAAGCTCTTTCATGATACGTGCTTCCATGTCCTGTTTTGTAAAGTTCATAATCCGAGCAGCGGCTTTAACACCACCAACCTGTGTTGCACGCAAGGTCGTATTCGCCTTGAATTTGCGTTGCATTACGTCTTCGAGTTCACGAAGTGCATCCGGTTGAACCGTTTCAAGCGTTGCGATACGTCCGATGACGTCAGATTGAATTTCATCAGGCAACAGCATCAACACATCGGCACCAAGTCCAAAATCAAGATAGGAAATAACCAAAGCGATAATCTGGGGATGTTCATCGATAACGAGTTCAGAAATAGACCGCGCGTCCATCCAGTCCAAAATTTCAATTGGGCGGTCACTACTTGACGGCGTAATCCGGCTAAGAACTGATTGCGCTTTATCCTCACCAAGAGCTTTATTTAGAACGTTACGGATATAGTTACCGGCACCAAGACCCAAACTGGTCTGTTCCTTAATGATTGCCAAAAATTCATCAAGAACCCGGTTCACCGTGTCCTGATCCAGGCCTTGCACCGAATACATAGCGGTACCAAGATGCTGCACCTCACGAGGTGAGAGGTTTTTCAATATTTCTGAGGCTTCCTCTTCACCAAGCAGCATCATCAAAATTGCTGATTTTTGAGTACCCGATAACTTTTCATAAGCATCGTTTTTTTTGTTCGGAGCATCTGCCATATCACTCTCTTCTACCCTTGACTAAACCTTCGGCAAACTGCCTATAGGTGTTAATTTTACCCGATGTCACGTTCCATCATAGATTTGAACACGTTTGATACGCGACCTGCTTCATCACCTACGATCATTCTGATCACAGCCACCTTATCATCATATGTGTTGGCTGTATCCAGCATTTCTGCGGAAATAGCTGCCTTCTTGGGCTTCAGTTTAGCCTTAATATCTTCAAGGCTTTCACCTTCTTGAACCTCAATAGCCTCATTAGCCAAATCATCGTCAAGACCAACCATTGCTTCGCCTGGTGCCCCAACTGCGGCCGGAACCATAATCCGGCCAATCAGCGGACGGATAACGCCCAGCACAACAACACCCATGATAAGAAGTGTCATGCCCTGCTTCATGAGATTGATAGCCCATTCCATATCATACCAAGCTTTTGAGATACCTTCGATTGCCGAAACAAAGGCTGAACTGCTGACCGTTAGCTGGTCACCACGCTCGGCATCAATACCAATGGCATTGGCGACAAGCTTTTCTATTTCAGCCAATTTTTCAGGTGTAAAAGGAACAACTTCCATCAGACCTGTTTCAGGGTTCACAACTTCCTTGTCTCTGACCAGAACAGCAGCCTGAATACGAACGATACGTGTCGAAGGGCTTTGTGTTGTGGACACTGTGCGGCTGACTTCGTAGTTACGCACCTCGTTTGAGGACTGAGTCTTTAAACCAACCTTATCAAGCGCATCATCACCCTGAACAGTATCAATTTCACTTTGTAAAGGAGGTTGGTTAGCTGTTGCCCCCGGAATACCACGCGCATTGGCTTCAGATGTCATATCGACACTTTTTTGCTCACTGCGCAAAGCGTTGCCTTCGGGGTCAACACGTTCTTCGGTTGTTTCGCTACGCGTGTAATCAATATCAAGATTAATCTGCGATGTAACATTGCCTGCACCTACAATTGGCGAGACCAATGAAATGACACGATTACGATAGATATTTTCAAGACGAATGCGATGTTGCAACTGGCTGTCCGAAAGTAATGACGCCGTATCGTCAGTTGGCTTGGACAGCAAGGCACCAAATTGATCGACAACCGTGACGTCTGTTTTGGCCATATTTGGCACCGATGAAGATACAAGATGAACCACCGCATCAACCTGTTGCGAACCAAGGCTACGTCCATTGTTCATCTGGATGAAAACCGAGGCTGTTGGCGGCGTCGCGTTACGCGCAAAAACAGATTTTTCTGGAATTGCGAGGTGAACACGAGCAGACACAACACCTTCAATTTCGCCTATAGAACGTGCAAGTTCTATTTCCTGGCTTTGCTTGAGACGTACATTTTCAACCGAACGGCTAGAGCCCATAGGGATATCGCCAACACTGGCATAACCATCTGGTACTGAGGTTGGCAAACCCTGCGCCGCAAGACTCATCTTTGCTTCATGGAAATCACTTGTTGGCACCAGCACATCACCTGTTGTTGGGTCAAGAGTAACCTCGACGCCAGAATTGATCAGCGCTTCAACAACGCGTGCCTTTTCGGATTCAGGTAAAGACGCATATAATGTTGTGCGCTGTGGTGCCTGCATGAAAACAAAGACAAAAAGACCTGCGACAGCAAAAACAATAGCCGCAAAGGTAGGCACGGCTCTGCGCACTGCAGGGTCTGCTGTAAACCGTCTTACTGTCGAGAGCATGCCAGTGTCCGATTTGACAGCAACGGTTGTTCCATCTGCTTTTGCGTCACCCATATTTGCTGCTTCAGCCATTTTAATCTCTCTTGTTTAATCGCCAATGTGGCTAATGAAATTTAAAAGTCTATGCGGATTAGACCGGCATATTCATGATGTCTTTGTAAGCACTGAGTACCTTGTTACGAACATTCAAAGTCATCTGGAAACCAAGTGATGAAACCTGCTGATTAATCATGACTTTCGTCAGATCATTTTCAGTGCCCATTTCAAAGGCTTTGGTTAATTCAGCCGATTTTGTTTGCGTATCCGCAACCGATTTCAAAGCATCACCGATCCGATCTGAAAAACCGGTATCTGGTTCTTTGTTCATGGCTGCTTCTGCACGCTTTAAAACTTGTGCGTGCAAGCTAGAGATATTGCTTCCAACTGGTCCGATAGATGTCATTGTCTAATCTCCTTAGCCAACTGCAACATTCTGCAGGCTATTCGATGTAAGCGGCTGTCGATTCATGTTGTGAATGACGTCGTCAGTCACGATATCGGCTGCCGTGATTTTATTGTCCATTGCCAGCACCAAGGCGCGCTGAAGAACATTTTCAAGTTCGCGAACATTGCCAGGCCAGGCATAGCTGGTCAGCTTTTCAACGGCGCCATCTGTTAGCCATGGAATATTTGAGATTTCAGGGCAGTGGCGACGCATCAAGAATGTGCAAATAGGGACAATATCCAAAGCGCGATCAGCAACACTGATTGTGTTCAGTGGGAACACATTCAACCGGTAATACAAATCTTCGCGGAAGCCGCCTGTGCGGATTTCATGCGCCATGTCACGGTTAGTTGTGGCAATGACGCGAACATCAACCGGAATATCAGTCTGCGATCCGATAGGCGTAACTGCCTTTTCCTGAAGCACACGCAGAAGTTTAGCCTGTAAACCAAGAGGCATCTCTGAAATTTCGTCAAGAAGAAGCGTGCCACTGTCGGCCGCGCGGAAGATGCCTTTATTTGAGGTAGATGCCCCCGTAAAGGCACCCTTCTCATAACCAAATAAGATCGCCTCAAGCATATTTTCAGGAATAGCCGCACAATTCACTCCAACGAAAGGGGCAGCAGTGCGTGTCGAATGATTATGTACAAATTTTGCAAGCACTTCTTTACCTGTTCCGGTAGGGCCGTTTACGAACACCGTTACATCTGTACTTGCAACTCTCTTGGCTAAATTCAGCAACTCGAAGCTGGAACTATCACCTGCGGCAACATTTTTTTCACCTGACAACAATGTGGCGATCAATTGCAAACCATAATCAAGGGCGCGGTCCGCCAAAGCGTCAGCAAGCGTCGTTGTTTTCACAGGGAGAGATACGCGGATGAATTTACCGCCAAACTGTTCCTCTATGGAAAAGTCAGGTTGGTTCTCGTTGACGACAAGGACTTGACTGGCACGATATTTTCGACCAAGCGCAATAATAGTTTCCTGACCACCTGATTTGGTTTCAAACGCTGCTGAACAAACATAGGCATGCGCACGCCCCTGATTTTCACCATCGCCAGACGCGTTACTATCAATCTTCGACGTGAATGTAAGCATGCGGTCTTTAAATATTTCAGCTAGGCGCGTTGCGGCGTCGAAGCTATCGATTTCCAAGTGAATTGAGCCCATAATATTCGCCTTCGGTTAAAAATTGTTGTCACCGAAGTAAGGCAAGAACCTTGCCAAGTTTAATAATGTATTAATTTTTTTTATTAAGCATTGTTTTCATTGCTATTTTTTTTGAAAGTTTTGCTGAAAAAAACTATTCAAAATTCTGACGTTTTGCTTGAATTGTTAAGGAATTACTAACAGAATATTGACACATGTGTTTTTCAAAGGAATTTTTACCGTGCACCAAACAGATGAGCTTATTGTTGGCAGCTCAGCCGCTTCTAAAGACTTAAAAAAGCTAATCGAGGTAGTGGCGCCGTCATCGACAACCGTACTTGTGCTTGGTGAAACAGGCGTCGGTAAAGAATTAGTTGCCCGCGCCGTGCATAATAATTCCAATCGCACCGGGGATCTCATTTCGGTAAATTGTGCCGCCATTCCAAGTGAATTGCTTGAAAGCGAATTATTTGGACATGAAAAAGGCGCCTTTACAGGTGCCGACAAAAACCGCAAAGGCCGGTTTGAAATGGCCGAAGGCGGCACTCTGTTTCTTGATGAAATTGGGGACATGCCTCTATCCTTGCAATCAAAACTACTTCGCGCTCTGGAAGATCGAACAATCCAGCGCGTTGGTGGTGGCAAGGATGTAAAGGTTGATTTCCGCCTTATTTGTGCAACGCACCAGAATATACCATCAAAGGTAGATAACGGCTCTTTTCGCGCTGACTTGTATTACCGGATCAATGTATTCCCTATCCAAGTGCCTACATTAGCTGAACGCACGGTAGATATTCCACAAATCGTTGAGCGCATTTTGGCGCAAATGAGCGAGTATGAAAATATTCTTCCCCCTGAAATATCTGAAAGTGGATATACCGAGCTAGGCCGTTATACATGGCCAGGCAATGTGCGCGAGTTACGAAATGTAGTGGAGCGCGCCGTTGTGCTGTTCGCTGGCAAAAGTATTTCCGGTACCCAGGTCAGAGAGAATCTATTGCGGCTGAAGGTTCCCGACCGTGAAGAAGAAATGAATGCTATTTGGGATGCCGCAGATGATTTGAGTGGTATTTCATTGGGCGGAATTGGCGATCCTGAAGATGCGCCCCTGCCCCACCCTTCACATTATCGGGATTGGTTTAGCTATTTTGAAACTATTGATCTACGAAGACATCTCCGCGATATAGAGGTAGTTTTGATTGAAGCATCATTGGAAAAAAGCGACGGCATGGTTAGCCAAGCTGCTGCCGCGCTGAAATTACGGCGAACCACGCTGATTGAAAAAATGAAAAAATTAATGATCGAAAAGCCAGTGGCTCAGTCAAGCACCCTAGAAAACATCGACTAGCTTGGACGATAGCCGCCTAACTGACGTAACTTTGATCCGGTGTTGTGGCGTAACTCAGCCATAAGACCCAGAACCTTTTCCTTGGCAGCATCATTCTGCTCTACGCAACGTCTTGCAATCTTGAACCATTGCTCCTCGGTGGTAGCATCCTGCGGCACTTCCATTTTACTCACCAGATTTCGGCGCGATTGATCTAAAACCTCAATAGCCGCAAAATCGGCTCTATTGATTGCATCATCAATTTCATGGCTTAGCACCTCAAACTCTTTTATCAGTGCTAGATTGTTTGGATATTGTTTGGTTTTTATAACGGTTTTCATGTAGCTACCTTTCCTATTGTCCCCCATGCATCACAAATTTCATCCAATGCGCTTATAGCAACCTTAGTTCCTTCAATTTTATTATTTCCTGAGTCGGTGATGAGCTGAATTCGTGCATATTCATAAAGCCGAAACAAATTTTCAGCAATTTCACCACCATCTTCGAAGTTGAGGCTCGTTTGTAGCCCATAGATGATACTCAATGAGCGTGATAACGCCTTAGAGCGCTCCTCTGGAGACCCTTTGGGATCCTCTACATTCACGACAAATTTGTTCATCGCCCTTAACAGTTCTTCAAACATAAGAAAAACCATTGCATGAGGATCATCTGACTCAACAATAGCGTCTTGATCAGATTTTTTATAAGCATGCATCATTTTATTGTAGCTCATAGACGAATTTAGCTCCTATTTCTTGCATTTTGACACAGTTGTGGTATTGCTAAATACATGATCAATACTTTAGCAAATCAAGCTATACCGCCAGTTGCAGCGTCAAAACCTGCCAACGCTTATGCGATGACTGGGCTATCACCTGCAAACATTGTGCCAAGTTTGCGTCAAACAGTGATGGGAATTGAGGCAACAAGCCCTTTACAGGTAATGCCGAAAGAATATCAAAAGCAGCCCGCAGTGATTATCAGGCATCCAAGACATGCCCCATCCGCAGTTGCAGCCGAGCAATTTCTTGCGGCACGTGCATTAATGTCACCTGCCTATCAACATAATACATTAGCATCGAAAATAGCGCGCATTTCGAATATGCATTTAGAAACACCGCGTTTTCGTGATCATGTGGATATTCTGGCCTAATCAAGCCTTTGTTTCGTTAGGCGCGTTCTAAATCAGCGACACGCCCCTGCAATCCCAGATATAACTTAAACAAGTCAGCTTCTGTTACAACACCAAGCAACACATTGTTGTCCCGGTCAATTACAGGGATATTTTCTCCAACAAAATTACTGGCAATTTCGATAGCTTGCTGCAGTGACGCGTCATGCTTGATTGATATTGGGTTGGACTCGATATGCTGAATTACCTGACTATCAGGTGATACGGCCAACAAAAGATGCAAGGTTAGTTTGCCTTTGAACTTGTCATTTTTATCAAGCACATAGGATTCTGTCACTTTTGCATCAAGCATGATCTTGATCGCATTTTGCGCTGAACAAAGTTCATCTAAATGCACGTAATCATCATGAGCAATGTCAGCAACATAGGTTTCCATCATTTCAATGTGACCGCGACCAAGCGATACATCAATGCCACGATCCAGAAGTTGCCGGTCAAAAAATGAATGACCGAACAGAAAGTGCGCGACCATCGAACAGGTTACAACGCTCAACATGGCCGCCACAGCAAACTCATAGCTCATGGTTAGCTCAAGAATTATCAGAACACCGGAGATCGGCGCGCCTATAACAGCACTTGCCACCGCCGCCATACCACAAATGGCCATGCCGGGCCCTGCACTCAAAATACCGACGCTTGCAAATATACGCCCCATAATTGCACCGGCAGAAGCCCCAACAAGCAAGGCTGGTGAAAATACACCACCAAACATACCGAAACCAATACAAAGTGCGGTCAACCCTATCTTGGCGATAAGTAATAAAATCAGGCTTATATGTAATGATTCCGAGTTCAGAATATCGGAAATCGCAGATGTGCCAAGACCAAGAGCTTCAGGAACCCACATCCCAACAATACCCGCACCAACTGCCGCAGTGATAAGCAATCGTGCAGGTGACCAGCCAGATGAAGCCGCAAACCGCGCACTATGTCGAATTGACATCATGAATAAAACAGCAATTAGGCCAAATAATGGGCCCGCAAGTAACGCCGCTGGTAACAGCCCGATCAAATCAACGTTGATGTTATCCATTGCAAACAGATAACTGTCACCAAACATCCATTTGCTAACCCCAGCCGCGGTAATGCTTGCGATAGCGATTGGGGCAATGGCACGCAACGAGAAATGCCGTAAAATGGCTTCATGCGCAAAAATAATACCTGCAATCGGCGCATTAAAACCAGCCGCAATGGCTCCAGCAACACCACATCCAATAAATACATCGGTTGATAGCATACCGCCTGTATGCTGACGCATAAAGCTGCCCATCGTGGCGCCAAAATGCACAAGTGGTCCATATTGACCCACCGATCCACCGCCCGCTGCCGAAACGAAAGCAGCAAGAGTAGAACCAATGCCCGCCCGAACATCCAACTCATTATCAGTGCGGTGCGCGGCATAAATGCTGTCAGCGGGGCCATGAAACCGGCTGATTTTAAAAAGACGACGGATAATTAAAATTGCGACAACTGCCAGCAATAATCCACATAAGGGTGCTAAAGATAGGCTGGTTGTGCCAATTGTAACATCAAGGCCGCTTACGCTACCGCGAACATCAGAGAGATACTGAACGCCCTTTACAAAGCCGTTTGACATTAACGCCATTACCAAACCAAACAACAGTCCAGTCACAATCACGGCAACAAATGACGTCAAAACAGAGGTATATTTACCAAAACTCTTGAGACCTAAACTTACCACTCAAACAAACAAGCATCAAAAAAGAATTCAACAAAAGTCATACTAGTGGGCAATTTAATGACCACGTGCCTGCCTCCTTAAGCAAACATTAATATGTTTAGAGGCCTATTGCATTAATTTTATCTAAAGCGGCATAAATATTGCAAAGTTATGCCGTTAACAAAACGAGATGAAATTTCGGGTATGATTAAATGGCAGTAGATTATCTAAGCACCCTAAATGTGGGCTCTGGACTAAATACCACCGAGTTAATTGACACTCTGGTGACGGCTGAACGTGCACCAACGGAAAGCCTTATAACCAAAGGTAAAGATGAAAGAACTGTCAACATTTCTAGTGTTGGCAAGATCAAACAAGCCTACAGTGATTTCAACACAGCCCTTACACCATTAGATAGCATAACAGGCCTCACAGCATCTCACGTTGGAAGCTCACTAGACATCGAAATCACTGACAAAACAATTGCAAAGAATTTTTCAAGTAATATTGAGATATCTAGTCTTGCTACAAGTCAAACTTTAGTTTTTGACGGGTTTTCTGCAGTAACTTCAAGTTTAGGAACCGGATCATTAGCAATATCACTTGGCAACAGAGAAACAATTACCGTTGCAGAAACAACAGCTGGTGATGGTTCAACTTTAGAAATTCAATCTTTAGCAGGTTTTGATAGCTCAACCATCACAAGCCTTGCTGGCAAAACTCTTACATTGTCAGATGGCACCAATACTGTTTCACATTCTTTTTTACCTGGATCACTTACTGTTGAAGAAACAACTCCCGGTTCTTCATCAGTTGTTGAGATACAATCGATTACAGGCCTTGAC
>JABJBD010000120.1 GCA_018668795.1 Candidatus Puniceispirillum sp.
CAATCGCGCAATCGATTGAAATTATCCGACGCCGGCTAGACCCCGAAGGCACGAAAGAACCTGTCATTCAACGCCAAGGCATAGATCGTGTGCTTGTTCAACTACCTGGCGTTGATGATCCAGAAGCGGTTAAACGCCTGTTAGGCCGGACCGCTAAGCTTACTTTCCAGCTTGTCGATATGCGAATAACACCACAAGAAGCTATTGAACGTGGTCGTGTGCCACCTGGCAGTATCCTTTTGCCAAGTGACAATGAAGATGGACGTAGTTTTGTTGTGGAAAAGCGCGTTATGGTCAGCGGTGAAATGCTAGAAAACGCGACTGCCAGCTTTGACCAGAACAACCAACCCGCAGTCAGCTTTCAGCTTGACTCAGCAGGCGCAAAACGTTTTGGCCGCGTTACAGGTGCAAATATTGGGCGGCCTTTTGCCATTATTTTGGATGGTAAGGTTGTATCTGCGCCGACAATTCAAAGCCAAATTTTTGGAAGTGGCCAGATCACTGGTAACTTCACCGTGGCCGAAACCAATGAATTGTCACTCATTCTGCGAGCAGGCGCGCTGCCTGCACCTTTGATAGTTATGGAAGAGCGCTCAATTGGACCAGGACTTGGCGCTGACTCTATTGAGGCGGGTAAAATCGCCGCTATTGTTGGCCTATGCCTAGTCATAATATATATGGTTCTCAGTTATGGTACCTTTGGTATTCTTGCTGACATGGCATTGCTTGTTAATGTCATTTTGATTATCGCGGCTTTATCAGCCTTGCAAGCCACACTGACTTTGCCGGGCATTGCAGGTATCGTGTTGACGATGGGCATGGCGGTGGATGCGAATGTGCTGATTTTTGAGCGCATACGAGAAGAACTCAAGCGTGGCCGTTCGGTGATGGCAGCTATTGATGGTGGCTATCAGCGCGCGATCTCAACTATTGTTGACTCGAATCTAACTACATTATTTGCCGCCTCGTTCTTGTATATTTTTGGATCAGGCCCAATTAAGGGTTTTGCCGTAACACTTGGTATTGGCATTGCCACGTCAATGTTCACCGCGGTTATGGTTACACGCCTGTTCATAGTGCTATGGCTGGAGCATAAAAAACCTAATAAGCTGGTTCTTTAATGTCAAAATTGACTGTAATAGCTACAATAGAGACCATCAGGGACATTTAAAATGCGTTTAAAATTAGTTAAAAACGATACCAATTTTGATTTTCTCAAATTGCAAAAAATGACCATGGTTTTGTCAATCTTTTTGGTTTTGGCTTCAATTGGGCTGTTTGCAACGGTTGGGCTTAATCTAGGTATTGATTTCAAAGGTGGCATCTTACTTGAGGCGCGCAATAATACCGGCCCTGCGGATATTTCTAAAGTACGCAACGATCTGGACACTTTGAAACTAGGTGATGTTAGTTTGCAGGGGTTTGGCACTGAAACTGATGTTCTGATTCGTATTCAGCGTCAGGAAGGTGATGAAAAAGCACAAATTGCCGCCATTAAAGCAGTGACGGATATATTAGGAAGTGATTTCGATATTCGTCGCACCGAGTTTGTAGGACCAACTGTTGGTGCCGAGCTAGCTGAGAAAGGCGTGTTGGCTGTTATATGTGCCTTGATGGCCATTCTTGTATATATATGGTTCCGTTTTGAGTGGCAGTTTTCAATCGCGGCTATATTGGCATTATCACATGATGTACTGACGACCATAGGGCTGTTCTCGCTAACATCGTTTGAATTCAATCTAGCAACCGTAGCAGCGATTTTGACGATCGCTGGCTATTCAATCAATGACACCGTTGTTGTATTTGACCGTGTGCGTGAAAATTTACGCCGCTATAAATCATATGAACAGCGGGATATTCTGAACCGATCATTAAATGAAACTTTGTCACGTACTGTTATGACATCAGTCACAACATTACTTGCGCTGACAGCGATTGTAATCTTTGGTGGCGCGGTCTTGCGTGACTTTGCGCTAGCTATGATCTGGGGCGTTGTCATTGGCACCTATTCATCGGTATTTATCGCCGTCGGCATGTTATCACGCTTTGATCTGAAACGTGTCGATCAGGATGACGATGGCGTTGAGGTGCCGGAATATGAGCGCTAAATATGGTCGATATAAAAACCTTCACTGAAAAAAGCGATCTGCAACTTATTCATGGGTATGGCGACAACGGGTTTCGTATCAGTGGATCCAGATATTCTGGTGATGTAATGGTTTTGCCGCGAATGACATTGGCATGGTCTCCGCCCGACTTGAATAATATAAGCTTTGATGATCTGGCACCTTTGCTTGGTGATATCCCGCCACCTTTGTTCATTTTGGGTGTTGGGCAGGCGCCGATGCAACTTTATCCTGATCTTGCCGCCTATTTAAAAATAAAGAATATCAGCCTTGAGGTCATGTCAACTGCCGCTGCCTGTCGTACATGGAATGTATTGATGAGTGAAGGGCGTGATGCCGCCGCAGGTCTCATCGCTGTTGATGCGTAACACGCCAGTGCTGGACAAGCAGTTCCATAAAGACGCGATAGATGCTCTTAGAGCCCAAGATCCAACAGTCGCATTGGTGTTTGGGTTTGAAAATACACAGCACCGTTCACTTGCGGCTAATTTACTTTGTCTGTCATATGAATTGGAAAACGCCATTCATATCCCCAAGGAACCGATGCTGGCGGCAATTCGTGTGCAATGGTGGTACGATACGCTGGCCGAGGATGCCAACAAACTTCAGGTTAATATCGCGCCCTTGATTGTTCGATTGCGGATACATATACGTGATGCGCAACTGAAGCGAGATGATCTTCTGACATTGATTGAAGCATGGCAAGCATGCGCCATGGATGAAACCGCATCAATAACAGACGCATGGGGCGAATGCTGGCGTTTGGTTGGAAAATATCTTGGTGATGATAAATTTGCTGATACGGCTAAAGAAATTGCCATCTTGTTACATGCTAAAAAAACATCAGATAGGGTGGGTAATCTTAGGCTTGATGATTTATATTTTTACGATCTACGGGAACAAGCCAAAAAAAGCCGTCAATGGTGGCTCTATTTTGCCGCTATCTTAGGCTATCATAGACATGATGATAGACATGCGTTTGATGATGATCTTGTGCTGATCTGGCGGCTTCTTGGCTGGCGGCTTTTTGGGTTCAAGACACCACATTAACTGCCATTAGCATCCTTCCATGCACGAATCGAATCAAGCGCACGTTTGGCATAGGCGGCTTTTCGGTCTCGGCCTTTAAGTCTCTTGGTGCCTGCTGGTGTTTCAATTTCAGGAAACAAACCAAAATTGACATTCATTGGCTGAAAACTATCTGCCATGGCACCGCCAGTTATATGCCCCAACAACGCGCCATGCGCTGTATCAAGGGGTGGCGGCGTCCAATCCATAGCCTTGATTTCTAACGCGGCCATTTGGCCAGCCATCAAACCGATTGCCGCCGACTCAACATAACCTTCAACACCAGTGATCTGTCCGGCAAAGCGAATATGCGGCATCGCCTTCATACGGAGTTGTTGATCAAGCAAGCGCGGCGAATTAATAAAGGTGTTCCGGTGCAATCCACCAAGTCGGGCGAATTGCGCATCTTCCAAACCAGGAATCGTTTGAAAAACGCGAACCTGTTCAGCATGTTTCAGCTTGGTTTGAAATCCAACCATATTATATAGCGTGCCAAGCGCATTATCCTGACGAAGCTGTATAACGGCATGGGGACGCGACCCATCATGGGCATTGGTCAAACCAACGGGTTTCATGGGACCAAATCGCAGGGTTTCACGACCGCGTGACGCCATCACCTCAATCGGCATGCATCCTTCAAAGTAGGGGGTGTTTTCTTCCCATTCTTTAAAAGACATTTTTTCGCCATCAATTAGCGCATCAATAAAATCTTCATATTGCGCTTTGGTCATCGGGCAATTGATATAGTCTTTGCCGTCTCCACCGTCAGTCGCTTTGTCATAGCGTGACTGAAACCACGCCACATCCATGTTGATGCTCTCAAAATGCGCTATTGGCGCGATCGCATCAAAAAAAGCCAAATCGTCTTCACCACCCCATTTGCGGATCGATTCGGCCAAAGCTGGTGAGGTGAGGGGACCTGTCGCAATAATAATCTGTTTCCAGCTATCAGGAATTTCATTCACTTCTTCGCGTTCGATGGTGATCAGAGGTTCGGCATTTAAAGCTGCTTCAACCGCCTGCGAAAAACCATCACGATCAACTGCCAAAGCGCCGCCAGCTGGCACCTTATGTTTATCAGCTTCGCGAAGAATAACCGAATTTAAGAGACGCATTTCTTCATGCAGAACGCCAACAGCGTTTGCCGTCGCATCATCTGAACGAAAGGAGTTAGAGCAAACCAACTCGGCCAAACCATGTGTATGATGCGCATCAGTCATGCGTTTAGGACGCATTTCATGCAAAACGACTGGGATATTCTGGTTAGCTATCTGAAAAGCGGCCTCACTACCGGCCAAACCACCCCCGATAACGTGAATGGCTCCATCATTGTCATGCATAGTTTAAATCCTTGATGTTTTAGGCCTTTGATGGGGTGAAAAAGCGACTCAAATAATGTCCAGTATATGATCCAGAAACCTTTGCAACATCTTCTGGTGTCCCTTGAGCAACGATAAGACCGCCACCATCACCACCTTCAGGACCAAGATCGATGACCCAGTCAGCCGTTTTAATAACGTCCATATTATGCTCGATGACAATCACAGTATTTCCCTGATCAACAAGCTCCTGCAAAACGTCCAGTAACTTGGCAATATCATGGAAATGAAGACCCGTTGTAGGCTCGTCAAGAATATAGATCGTTCGCCCCGTGGCACGGCGTGACAATTCCTTTGACAATTTTACCCGTTGTGCTTCGCCGCCAGACAAGGTGGTCGCTTGCTGACCTATACGGACATAGCCAAGCCCCACACGTAACATGGTTTCAAGCTTTTCACGGATTGCAGGCACAGCTTTGAAATATTCAACACCTTCTTCAACTGTCATCTCAAGAATATCAGCTATCGATTTGCTACGCCATGTTATTTCAAGGGTTTCGCGGTTGTACCTTCGACCTTTACAGCTATCGCAGGTGACATAAACGTCTGGCAGGAAATGCATTTCAATTTTGATCAGACCATCACCTTGGCATGCTTCACAACGACCACCTTTGACATTGAAAGAAAAACGCCCCGGAGCATAACCCCGCGCTTTAGCCTCAGGCAGACCCGCAAACCATTCCCGAATAGGCGTAAAAGCACCAGTATAGGTAGCTGGATTTGATCGGGGCGTACGGCCAATAGGAGACTGATCAATGTCAACGACTTTATCCAGATATTCGGCACCTATGATTGTTTTGTGTGGGGCAGGCATTTCACGGGCTTTATGCAAACGCCGCGCTAGCGATTTCCAGAGCGTTTCCAGAACCAATGTTGATTTACCGCCACCAGATACACCTGTTACACAGGTCAGCACCCCAAGTGGAAATTCAACACTGACATCTTGTAAATTATTACCGTTGGCGCCTTCAACACGAATTACACGGCCTTTTTTGCCTTGGCGACGTTTCGCTGGTATAGCTATTTCACGAACACCGGATAGATATTGTCCAGTGAGTGACGCTTCATTTGCCATCACATCTTTGGGTGTTCCTTCAGCAACAACAAAACCACCATGCACACCCGCACCAGGCCCCATATCCACTACATAATCAGCAAGCCGGATTGCATCTTCATCATGTTCAACAAC
>JABJBD010000005.1 GCA_018668795.1 Candidatus Puniceispirillum sp.
AAGGGGTTATATTTTACGAAACAATCGGTTGACTATGCTAAAGTTTCAGATATGCTCGCTATCAAAATAATTGATTTGAAACTGTCTGATCTATTAATAAGGCTGCATCGTTTGCGTAACTCACCTGATCAACCCCATGGATTTACATTAGGGCATTGTGCCGAAGAATTTTATTTTGAGCTGTTATCGACAAAGCATAGTAGTGCTGCTTCATTATTTAGTAAAAAGAGTGCTGCTCAGCAGTATTTAGATAAAAGTATCGCTGTGGTTAAAAGGCCTGATGACCGAGAAAGATTACGTGAGTATTTTAAGCCAATCGAAAGTGTTGGGTTAACGCCGTCAGCATAAGTTACTCTTTTCTCATGATAATGGTTTTAGATTCCACCATTATTATTTTTTTATCTACACATAAAAATATAAGAGTGAAAAATTATTTTATTCTACGTCATTTATGGTAAAAAATTCGCGTGTCGCAATAAAATTAATTTTTTTTAAATCTAACCTTGACCAAAATTTGCGCTCAGCGCATACTATTACTATGTGCTATCAAAAAAGAATGACGTTGCTATGAAAAGGATTTTATATGCAAGATTTAAAAATTACAGTGATTGGCGAGCAAGGATGCGGAAAAACCCAATTTATTTTTGATACGGTTGGTGCTGAATGCCGCCATGTTGCAGAACATGTAGGCATTCTCGAAATGACTGGATTTTCGCGTTATTTGGTCAAAGGCGATGGGGCACGCAACTGTTTACTATCGTTAATTACGGGTAATCTGCCAAAACCCGGGCGCATTGGCCTGATTTATTTTGCGTCGCCAAAGGGGCGTATTCTGACTGAAATGACTGCGACCTGTCTTGGTGATGATGAATTCATGCTGATGACGGGGGCGGGGGCTTACTGGCATGATTTTGATTTGCTGTCTTTTGCCTTGCCAGCAGATGGTGTGATTTCAATTAGTGACATGACGCGTGATTTTGCCACCTTGCTTGTCACTGGACCAAAGGCACCTGCTTTGCTTGCTGATGTGGTTGATATTGATGTGGCGTCAGGTGCATTTCCGTGGCTAACATTCCAGAAAATTATGATCGCTGGCGTTGAAACCACCGCTATACGTGTATCCTTTGCTGGCGAGGCCGGATGGGAATTACATTGCCCGATGCAAGATGTTGTCACAGTTTATGACGCCATTATTGCACAGGGTGATGCGCATCAACTTGGACATTTCGGTATGTTGGCACTTGACTCGATGCGACTTGAAAAAGGCTATCGGTCATGGAAATCCGATCTGACGTCTGATTATACCATGCTGGAAAGCGGTCTCGAACGTTGGGTCAATTTTGGCAAGGATGATTTTACTGGCAAGGCAGCGTTGATGGCCGAGCATCAGGCCGGAGCAAAGCGCCGCTTTGTGACGTTGACTGTTGATGATCCGGATGATGGCGAACCTTTTGGCGAAGCTGTCTATCTAAGCACTGTTTTGGTGAATGACGCGCCTGCCGGATTAATTGTGTCGGCTGGTTACGGACATCGGATAGGGGCATCGATAGCTATGGCGGTGATTGATGAAGCCGCGCTGGTTGACGATGCAGTCGTTGCAGTTGATGTGCTTGGGCGTATCCGTCATGCGCAGATTGTCGATGGTCATGCTCTTTATGATCCATCTAATGCAAAGTTAAAGGTGTAATCATGACCATTCCGTCACATGCACGTGCTGTCATCATTGGTGGCGGTGTCATCGGTTGTTCGATTGCGTATCACCTTGGCAAGCTTGGCTGGAAGGATGTGATTCTGCTTGAACGCAAGCAGCTTACCTGTGGAACGACCTGGCATGCCGCAGGTCTGATTGCCCAGCTTCGTGCCACCCAGAACATGACGCGTCTGGCAAAATATTCGCAGGAACTATATTTTGATCTGGAACAGGAAACGGGCGTTGCCACTGGCTTTAAGCGTAACGGGTCAATCACTGTTGCGCTGACAGATGAACGGATGGAAGAACTGCGACGTTCGGCAGCGATGGCGCGGGCGTTTGGTGTCGAGGTCGATGAGATTTTGCCCGATGACATCACCAAACGTTATCCGGGTCTTTCTCTTGATAACGTAGTTGGCGGGGTATGGTTGCCAAAAGACGGGCAGGCTGACCCGGTCAATATTACGCAGGCACTGGCCAAAGGCGCACGTAATTTTGGCGTCAAAATCATTCAGGGTGTCAAGGTAACCGCGATTAATCAGGCGGATGGGCGCGTCAGTGGTGTGATGACAAATGAGGGGCCAATAAGTGCAGATTACGTGGTTAATGCGGGGGGCATGTGGGCACGTGAAATTGGCGCTATGGCTGGCGTTGCGGTACCGCTTCATGCGTGTGAGCATTTTTATATCGTAACTGAGGCGATTGAGGGATTAACCCCGAATCTGCCTGTTCTGCGGGTGCCGGATGAATGTGCTTATTATAAAGAAGATGCGGGCAAGATGTTGCTTGGCGCATTTGAACCAAATTCCAAACCATGGGGCATGGACGGAATCCCTGAAGATTTTGAATTTGACTCATTACCCGAAGATTTTGACCATTTTGAACCTATTCTTGAACGCGCGGTTGAACGATTGCCAGCACTGGCAACAGCAGGTATTCAGACATTCTTTAACGGGCCGGAAAGCTTTACACCGGATGATCGCTATATCTTGGGGGAAGCACCCGAACTAAAGAACTTCTTTGTTGCGGCGGGCTTTAATTCTGTGGGCATCCAGTCCGCAGGTGGCGCTGGTATGGCGCTGGCTGAATGGATGGATACGGGCAACGCCCCGATGGATTTATGGGATGTCGATATTCGCCGAATGATGCCGTTTCAGGCGAACCGTACCTATCTAAAAACCCGTGTTTCGGAAACCCTTGGTCTGTTATATGCCGACCATTTTCCCTATCGTCAGGTTGAAAGCGCCCGCGATGTTCGCCAGTCACCTTTACATGACCGGCTGAAAACGGCTGGTGCTTGTTTTGGCGAGACAAGTGGATGGGAACGCGCGAACTGGTTCCTGCCGCAATCTGAAATCGCCAAAGGTATAGCGCCTGCTTATGAATATAGCTGGAAGCGGCAAAACTGGTTTGACTATAGTGCTACCGAGCATAGGGCAGTTCGGAAAAAAGTAGGTATGTTTGATATGTCCAGCTTTGGCAAAATCAAAATGGTTGGCAAGGATGCCGAAGCTGTTTTGCAAATCATTGCCGCAAACGATGTCGCTGTTGCGCCAGGCAAGATAGTTTATACGCAATTTTTAAATGAGGCTGGTCACATTGAAGCTGATGTAACGATTACCCGGCTATCATCGGATGAATTTCTTATTGTAACCCCAGCTGCAACAATACGTCGTGATCTGCATTGGATTAATGGACATATCCCCGATGGTGCGCACGCGATAGCGATTGATGTCACCGCGTCCGAGTCTGTGCTTGTTGTCATGGGGCCTGAAGCGCGTGATTTTCTGCAACCCTTGATTCCGCAAAGTCTGGCGAATGAAGATTTTGCCTTTGGCACGATGCAGGATATCGAGATTGGTTATGGTGTTGCCCGTGCGCATCGTGTGACCTATGTGGGCGAACTTGGCTGGGAACTTTATATCTCGGCGGATATGTCGAACCATGTCTTTGATGCAATCACGGCGCGCGCCAAAGAACATCCGTTGCAGCTATGCGGTTTGCATGCGCTTGATAGTTGCCGCATAGAAAAGGCATTTCGGCATTTTGGACATGATATTTCAAATGAGGATCATGTACTTGAAGCGGGGCTGGGCTTTGCTGT
Source organism: Candidatus Puniceispirillum sp. (assembly GCA_018668795.1). Taxonomy (GTDB): domain Bacteria; phylum Pseudomonadota; class Alphaproteobacteria; order Puniceispirillales; family Puniceispirillaceae; genus Puniceispirillum. The sequence goes on from JABJBD010000005.1 coordinate 3,795, forward strand.
CAAGGAAACCAAACCGACATCAAAATTTGGCAATATGATCGGGTCTGATGGTGTAAAGGCAAAGCGCAATGAAGGGCTTGATCGGCGGTTGATGCAATTCCGCCTGAAAGATCCAGAACCGCTTCTCTATCATAATGAAGCGATTTTGCGCGATGGCGAGGTCATTGGCTTTTTGACCAGCGGTAATTATGGGCATCATCTTGGCGGGGCGATTGGTCTTGGCTATGTTGCTTGTTCTGATGCTGGTGAAACAGCCGAAACCCAGTTGCAATCACATTATCAAATCGACGTTGCTGGTCAAAAGGTGGATGCCGATGTCAGCTTTAAGCCGATGTATGATCCAAAATCTGAGCAGGTAAGAATGTAGTTGAGCTAAGTTAAGATAAATAGAAAGGAAGAATCGATGCGGCAGAATAGACCTATTCCACAATCCACCCGCCGGAGTGGTGGCCGAGAAGCGCGTCGTTCAGTACGTGCGGCCCCGCTTGCTGACGAATTACGTCCGGTTCGCCCTGGTTTATCTGGGGGGACGTTTAAGCCGTTAAGCGATGCCTCGGTCAAGGCAATCGAAGATACAGTCTATCAAATTCTTGATGAAATCGGTCTTAGTCAGGCACCTGAAAGCGGTGTGAGATATATGACGGATGCAGGGGCTATCGCGGGTGACGATGGTCGTGTCCGTTTTCCGCGGGCGCTTGTCGAAGATACACTTGCCAAGGCCGCCCGTCATATCACAATTCATGGACAAGATGAAAAGCATGACATGCTTTTGTCGGGGTCACGCGTTCATTTTGGCACCGCCGGTGCCGCTGTTCATGTCGTTGATGTGCAAAATAATTGTTATCGCGAATCCTATCTAGCCGATATTTATGACGCCGCGCGTATTGTCGAGCATATGGAAAATATTCATTTCTTTCAGCGTCCGATGGTGGCGCGCGATATTCCCGATCCAGCTGATCTGGATTTTAACACTGTCTATGCGGCGATAAAGGGCACCACCAAACATGTTGGGTGTAGCTTTACCGAAGCGCCATTCATGAAGCCAGCGATTGATATGCTGCATATGGTTGCAGGTGGCGAAGATAAATGGCGTGCGCGGCCGTTTGTGTCTAACAGTAACTGTTTTGTCGTGCCGCCTTTGCGGTTTGCGACCGAGTCCTGTCTGGTGATGGAAGAAGCTGTTCATATGGGTATGCCAGTCTTGCTGTTATCGGCAGGTCAGGCCGGCGCGACAGCCCCCGCCAGCATTGCAGGTGCTGTGGCGCAAGCACTTGCCGAAGTGATTGCTGGTTTGGTCTATGTCAATGCGATGGTGCCAGGACATCCCTGTATCGTGGGTACCTGGCCATTTGTATCTGATTTGCGGACTGGCGCTATGTCGGGCGGGTCAGGCGAACAGGGGTTGTTGACAGCCGCCTGTTCCCAGATGCTTCAGCATTTTGATCTACCAGGTGGTGCCGCATCGGGCATGGCTGATGCCAAAATGCCAGATGCACAATCTGGTTATGAAAAAGGCAGTACGCTGGTCATGGCTGGTCTTTCCGGCCTGAACATGGTCTATGAAGCCGCAGGAATGCATGCGTCATTACTTGGCTTTTGCCTTGAAAGCCTGATCATTGATAATGACATGATCGGACAATGCCTGCGCTGTGTTCGTGGTATCGAAGTCAATGAAGCGACATTGGGCGTTGATGTTATGAAAGATGTTTGTATGGGCGGGGCAGGGCATTATCTTGGTCATGATCAGACGATTGGTCTAATGCAGACTGAATATGTTTATCC
>JABJBD010000004.1 GCA_018668795.1 Candidatus Puniceispirillum sp.
ATGATCGATGAAAAAGGCGTCGGCGCCCAGCCGAACCTGCATTAGGAGCCGCTAGTCATGATCATAAATCATCCTTTACTTGGCCCCCGTGATGCACAGGAATTCACCTATCTTGGCGATGCGTCTTTACTTGACCGGCCAGATTGGCAAGCCAAGGATGCCGATATAGCTTTTTATGGTTATCAATATCTTCGTGACAATCCAGCCGGACGGCATCAGGAACTTTGGTATCATGAGCAAGGTGACAGATCATGGCTGGTTGTTACACGTGACACCACAACACATGTCATTGAAAAAGTTGAATTTGCATCAGATGTTGCGCGACAAAGGGGACGCAGCAAATGAGTGATTTTACCAATCAACCTAACCGTCTCGACAATGGCGGCATGATTGATCGCTCAAAGCTGATTGAATTCACTTTTGACGGCAAACAATATGATGGTTTCGAGGGAGACACACTGGCGTCTGCTTTGCTTGCCAATAATGTCAGATTAATGGGGCGCTCGTTCAAATATCATCGTCCCCGTGGCGTTATGACGGCAGGTTCCGAAGAACCAAATGCAATCGTTGAGCTACGCTCAGGTGCGCGTCAAGAGCCAAATAGCCGAGCCACAGTTACCGAACTATTTGACGGGCTTGAGGCCAGAAGCCAAAACCGCTGGCCATCGCTGAAATTTGATGCCATGGCAATCAATGATCTGTTTTCAAATTTTCTGACAGCAGGTTTTTATTACAAAACATTTATGTGGCCTGCCGCTTTTTGGGAAAAACTTTACGAGCCAATCATTCGTCACGCCGCGGGGCTGGGATCATTATCCGCCAAAGCTGATCCAGATATATATGATAAAGGGTTTTTACATTGTGATTTGCTGGTTATTGGTGCTGGTCCAGCCGGACTCGCCGCCGCTCTGACTGCAGCACAAGCTGGTGCAGACATCATCATAGCAGACGAAGATTTCGTATTTGGCGGCCGATTAAATGCCGAAACCTATGAAATGGGTGATACATCAGGTGCCAACTGGGCGCTAGAAACAATCGCTGAACTCAAGTCCATGAACAATGTCCGCTGTATGACGCGTACCACTGTCATCGGCGCTTTTGATCATGGTGTTTATGGCGCGGTTGAGCGTGTATCAGATCATCTGGCCATTCCCGAAGATGGTAAACCACGTCAGGTTTTATGGCGCATCTATTCCAAGCGGGCAGTTCTGGCTGGTGGAGCCATCGAACGACCAATCTGCTTCCCCAATAATGATCGCCCCGGTATTATGCAGGCAAGCGCGATCCGTTCTTATGTCAATCGCTGGGCAAGCACCCCAGCATCTCAAATTGCAATCTTCACCAATAATGATAATGGGTATCGAACAGCAACCGATTTACGCGCTCAGGGCGTTGATGTCAGCGCCATTATTGATACACGGCCTGACGCGCCAAAAGTTGAAGGGATAGAGGTTCTTGCTGGTGGACGCGTTATCGACACGTCCGGACGCCTTGGCCTGAACGCTATCACTGTACAAATGAAGAATGGAACTAAGCGCATAATTAAATGTGGGGCGCTTGGTGTTTCAGGTGGCTGGAATCCAAATGTACATCTAACTTGTCATCAACGAGGTTTTCCTCAATGGCAAGACGATATTGCCGCTTTTGTTCCTGGTGGCTCCCTGCCTGTCGGTCTTGGTGTTGCTGGCGCGGCAAATGGCCAATTCAGCCTGGATGCATGTCTTTTATCCGGTGTTCAGACAGCTGTTGCCTTGTTGGAAGATATCGATATCAAAGCAAAAGCAATCAAAATACCCAAAGCTGAGGATGCAAAAATCAATATTATGCCTTTCTGGCATGTGGGTTATGGCAAGAAAAGAGCATGGGTTGACCAGCAGAACGATGTGACCGTCAAAGATATAAAGCTTGCGCATCAGGAAAATTTTCGTTCAGTCGAACATTTGAAACGCTACACAACGTTAGGCATGGCAACCGATCAGGGAAAAACATCTAATATTTCTGGTCTGGCGATCATGGCTGAATTATCAGGAAAATCGATTCCCGATGTTGGCACCACAATGTTTCGCCCCCCTTACACGCCTACCGCCATTGGCGTTATGGCAGGGCGGTCACGTGACAGTCATTTTCGCCCTACCCGCCTGACGCCTTCACATAAATGGGCCGAAGAACAAGGCGCCGTCTTTGTAGAAGCTGGTATGTGGTTACGCGCGCAATGGTATCCACTACAAGGCGAAACACATTGGCGGGAAAGTGTTGACCGCGAGGTACTTGCCACCCGTGCCTCAGTTGGCGTGTGTGATGTAACAAGTCTTGGCAAGATTGATATTCAAGGCAGTGACGCAACAATATTCATCAATCGGGTTTACTGTAACGGATTTGCCAAATTGCCTGTTGGCAAGACACGCTATGGGTTGATGTTGCGCGAAGACGGTATCGTCATGGATGATGGAACAACGGCACGCCTTGCCGAGTCACATTATGTCATGACCACAACTACAGCCAATGCAGTGAGCGTTTTTAGGCATCTTGAATTTTGCCGCCAATGTCTCTGGCCTGACCTAGATGTTCAGCTTATTTCAACAACTGAAAGTTGGGCTCAATATGCTATCGCTGGCCCGAATGCCCGCAAAGTTCTTGAAAACATTGTTGACCCTGAGTTTGATCTGTCAAATACGGCATTTCCATTTATGGCCTGTGGCGAAATAACTGTTTGTGGGGGATTAAGAGCACGTTTGTTCAGGATTTCTTTTTCTGGTGAACTGGCTTACGAGCTTGCTGTACCAACACGTTATGGTGATGCGCTGATCCGGCGCATCATGGAAGCTGGTGTCCCCTTTGACATCGTTCCCTATGGCACCGAAGCACTTGGCGTCATGCGCATAGAAAAGGGACATGCTGCTGGTAACGAGCTGAATGGCACCACCACGGCACTTAATCTGGGATTAGGACGCATGGTATCGTCAACAAAAGATAGTATCGGCAGCATATTGTCTCGCCGAGAGGGCCTGACACAACCAGACGCCGTGATCCAGGTCGGCTTCAAGCCGATAAATCATGCCGATACGTTGGACGCTGGCGCACATCTCATGCGGGTTGATGATCCCATTAATGCCGCACATGATCAGGGTTACATCACATCTGTATGCTACTCGCCCAGCCTTGGCCATTCAATTGGACTAGGTTTCCTGAGCAACGGTTCAAATCGTATCGGTGAGATTATCCGCGCTGTAAACCCACTTCAAGGAAGAGAAACCCTAATCGAAGTTGTTAGTCCGCACTTTATCGACCCAGAGGGAGAACGTCTCCATGCATGATCTAGCTCCTTTATACCCCCTTGGTGGTTATAGTCCGCAAATAGATATTTATGATCGCATCACCCTCACCGAAAATGCCGATTTTGCTTATGCGTCAGTCGCAGCACATGCAAATTGTTCCGGCAAACTTAATGACATCGCTTTAGAAACTATTGGGGTTGCCCTGCCCTCAACTGGGCAAATGACTAGTAACGATAGCATGACAGCTATATGGACAGGTCCCGATCAATGGATGATTGAAGCCCCAATACATTCACATGAAACAATGGCTACGCATCTAAGCATAAAGCTAGCTGGTATCGCCGCCGTAACCGAGCAAAATGACTCATTTGTTCATTTTGATCTGGTCGGTGAAGTATATATCGATGTTTTAGAACGGTCGTGCGCGGTGAATAGCCGACAAATGCCTCATAACGCCGTCATCCGCACAACGATTGAGCATATTTCATGTTTCATTCTACATCGTTCGACTGGGCATGTCTCAATTCTGGGTGCACGCTCATCAGCAAAATCACTTCATCATAATTTAACAAAT
>JABJBD010000003.1 GCA_018668795.1 Candidatus Puniceispirillum sp.
AATACCCTTGGTGCTTTGGCAGCTGGGGGAAATCAATGGCGCCGCCGTCAGTTTGAACCTTTGCTGGTTGAGACAAGTCTTATCTCTCCTTGTTACGCATGGCGTTATCAGCGCGACCATGAAAGCGAAGAGGACTATGGCCTTCGGGTTGCAAATGAATTGGAAGATAAAATCTTACGGCTTGGCCCAGAGCAGGTTATGGCATTTTTGGCTGAACCTGTGGTTGGCGCAACTGCAGGCGCGCTTTGCCCTGTCCCGGGATATTTAGCCCGCATCAGAGAGATTTGTGATCAATATGGTGTTTTGCTCATTTTTGACGAAGTTATGTGTGGCATGGGACGGACAGGGGCACTGTTTGCCGGTGACGTTGATGGCGTCACCCCTGATATTGTGGCGATTGCCAAAGGCCTAGGGGCTGGCTACCAGCCTATTGGTGCGATGTTGTGCCAAGATTATATTCATGATGCTATTGAACACGGATCTGGGTTTTTCCAGCATGGTCATACCTATCTTGGTCATCCGATTGCAGCGGCGGCGGCGAATGCTGTTTTGGATCGGTTGGTAGTTGATGGCCTTGTTGATGACGTGGCGCAAAAAGGCGAATATTTAAAATTGCAGTTAAAGGAAAAACTGGGACAACACCCCCATATCGGCAATATCAGAGGCCGAGGGTTGTTCATCGGCATTGAATTTGTCGCATCGCAGGATGATAAAACGCCCTTTGATCCTGCTTTGAATGTGGCAGGCAATTTGAAAAAGAATGCCTTTCAATCGGGGCTGGTATGTTATCCCGCGCAAGGAACGATTGATGGCAGAACAGGGGACCATGTTTTGCTGGCACCGCCGTTTATTATCAACAATGATGAAATGGATATGCTGGTGGATCGGCTGGCTTTGGCGGTAGATATGACCATATGATTGGCAATCGGCGGCACAACCTTTGCCACTGCAACCAATTCATTTATATGATTAAAGCTAACGAGCCGCCTCGGATTTGAGGCGGCTTTTTACATTGATAGACGTCTATTGCAACTTGATAAATTCGCGTAATGCTTAATACTGGTTTTATGAATAGTGGTCTTCATTCGGTTATTCAGGGTCTTTGCGAACTGCCAAAGCAGCTACGCTGGAGTTATCTTCCGCCCCTTATGGTTTATCTTGCCGCTGGTGTGTCTGGACTAACGGCGATTGTAGGCACTTTTTTTATCAAAGATTATTTGAATTTATCTGCTGCATTCTTGGCCAGCCTTGGATTTTGGGCGGGCTTGCCATGGGCGCTAAAAATGCCGCTTGGGCACCTGGTTGATTTGATTTGGAAATACAAGGCCTATCTCGTTGGCCTTGGTGCGGTGGTAATTGCCGCCAGCCTTTTGATAATGTTCGGGCTGATTGGTCACACCGAATTTATGGCCAGCATCATGCCTGTTGAAGCATGGTTTGTAACCAGTGTTATTTTAGGGCCGGTTGGTTATGTTATTCAGGATGTTGTGGCCGATGCAATGACGGTTGAGGCAGTTCCTGAACAGGATGAAAATGGCGATGATATCGACCCAGACCAGCTAAAAATCATGCATACCACGATGCAAACCCTTGGCCGGTTTGCCATTATTGGTGGCACAGTTTTGGTTTCACTTGCCAATGTCATTTTGTTTAGCGATGTCGATCGCCTTGATACCGTTGCCCGGATTGATCTTTATGCGCGTATCTATCTTTATGCGTTGATCATTCCTGCAATCTCGATTGCTGGGGTCATTCTTGCACGCCTCCAGCACTCTTACCGCAACGCCCGTATACAAAAGCTATATCACACTCCCACAAGCCAGCATCAACGGCCTGAAATCAACTGGTCAATTCTGCTTGGCAGTTTGATCTTTGTGGTGTTTTCCCTGAGTGTCGGCACATCGGGCATCGGCTATGCACAGGAAATTGTCTTTGCTGGATCAGTTGGTATTATCTTGTTTTTAATGAAACGGCTGATACGCTTTCTTCCGCCTGAAAAACGGCTAATGATTGTTGGAACAGCGATTATTATTTTTACCTTTCGGGCAATGCCAAGTCCGGGTCC
>JABJBD010000231.1 GCA_018668795.1 Candidatus Puniceispirillum sp.
ATGATATGGAGCCTGACCGGCGTGGTATCTATGCAGGCGCGATTGGCTATATTTCGGTAGCAGGCGAAATGGACACTTGCATCGCGCTACGTACCGCCGTTATCAAAGATCAGAAAATGCATGTTCAGGCGGGGGCAGGCATTGTTTATGACAGTGATCCTGAAGCCGAATATGAAGAAACGCAAAACAAAGCACGTGCGGTAATCCGTGCAGCTGGTGAAGCGTTACGTTTCGAATCATAGACCATAATGATCAGGCTCTTCATTTAATTAAAATAAACTAATATTCAATACAAAATAAAGGTTAACACCTTCAAAGTAGGTTGTTTTGGTGCCTATGGCATCTACCATGCAATGGAAACATACCTGTGCGACGTTTTATCCTGATTTGTCATGTCGTTATTCTAGCCTTAATGCCGTTACGTATGGCACAAGCTGAATTGCGTCTTGAAACATGGCAATCATATGGTGCCATGGCTGAACAAGGCGGCGTATGCGCGGCTTTTGCCCGTCTGATGGAATTACAGTCCATGATTGATGTGAAAAGGGGCAAATTGTGGCATGAGCGGCGAAAGTTTGCTGGCACGCTAATTCGACAGGCCAGCATCCTCGAAGAGTTACCTCCAGCCGGACAGGACGATATTGATAAATTAATAAACAGCTACGCAAGCTGGTTGATTTCGAACCTCAGCGCTCAAGACTCCAAACAAAGCTTGGATAATGAAGCCCATACTGCCGCAACCAGAATGATAAATGATGTCTGTTCGAGTCTTTATGCGCGTGCAGATGCCGCCATCATGCAGAACCATCCTCAACTTGCCACTTGCCCAACTATAAGAACCCCCGATCCACTTATCTGTGCACCAGAAATGTTAACAGAAACTACGAACATTAGTGCCATTGATCTGACGCCTGACGCACAAGAACTTCAACGCGCGCGCGACGAAGTGGCTATGCTGACATCGCAGAACAAATCACTAAGAGAAAAATTACGTAAATTACGCGCATCCAGATTGGAAACTGAAATGATGGCAACATCGTCAGTTAACGACATTTCCATAAGCAACAATCATGAAAAAACATCGAAGGAATATAAAAATATTGTAGCATCCGAGCCTAGAACAAAAAACAATTCCCAATCTGACATCAAGATTGTCACTGACAATGATGTGCTGACATCTATGGCAGGTAAAAACAAACACACAACACCTATTGTTGGTATCATGTCTTCAGATGAACAAGAACAGACGGACGAAGTCATACCCACCGATAATGCTATCGGCGCATCGGTTTATGATGACGCAATACCTAATCGGAATATTTCAAATTTATTTGTCGCACAGCTTGGGTCCTACGCATCATCCCAGCAAGCTAATGACGGTATCCACTATTTAAAAACTATTTTTAAAGATACTTTCAAAGTGCTGGAACTTTCAGTTGTCACCAAAACCTCACGTTCGGGTCAACGCGTCTATGACCTTGTTACACAAGAAAGTGAACGAGCCGAGATAGAAAACATCTGCAATTCTTTGTGGGAACAACGCTTTGGCTGCTTTGTGACTGCCGTTAACTGAATGACAAGATTGCATTCTTCAAGAGTTTAAACGAACCAAAAGATACCTTTGATCACTTGGTTTCATTTAATTTGCAATGAATGGGAATTTAGATATTCTGTTTAGCCTTGTTCAGTTTTTGAGGAACTAACTCGCTTATGTCAGCCGTTCCTGCATCGGATCATTATGTCACCTCTGCAAATTTGCCAGCTGCCTTTTTCAAGGTGGCGCGCCAATCGCCAGACAAACCGCTCTTATTTCACAAAGCCAAAGGGATATGGCATGGACAAAGCTGGGCCGAAATTTCGGAACAGGTTTGCAAGCTTGCGACTACATTAGTCAAACAAGGTGTAAAACCAGGTGACCGTGTTGTTGTTTCAGCTGAAAATCGGCCTGAATGGGCTGTTGCTGATATTGCCATAATGTCGATTGGGGCGATTGTCGTCCCTGCATACACAACCAATACCGAAGAAGACCATCATTACATTATTGACCATTCATCATCACATATTGCAATTACCTCATCTGGCAACCTAGCCCTACGTGTAGGTATGGCGGCGACACGTACATCAAATTTTCATACATTGATCGTAATGGATAAGTCCACAAGCCTGCCAGATATGGGTGATGCCGATGTTCTATATTGGCAAGACATCATGGCTGATTCAGCACCACTGGATGATATCGAAAGCCGCATCAACGCGCTTGGTAGTGATGACGTATGCTGTTTTATCTATACGTCGGGAACCGGCGGTCGTCCAAAGGGAGTGATGCTGACACATCGTTCGATTCAGGCCAATATTGACGCCGCGATTGAACTACTTGCCGAAGGCAAAGTTGCTGAAAACCAACGCTTCCTATCACTTTTACCTTTGTCTCATTCATATGAGCATACCGCTGGCATGCACTTACCATTTCAGACTAATTCTGAAGTCTGGTACTGCGAAAGTACTGATCAAATCGCTGCCAATCTTGTTGAAGTGTCACCAACCTTAATGACAGCAGTACCACGACTTTATGAGGTGCTGTATGAACGAATTACCCGTGGTGTCAGAATCAAAGGGGGCATTTCGGCTAAATTGTTTGATATGGCTGTCAAGCTGGGACGCAAACAGCTTGAAGGACGGCTATTGATGCCGCATGAGTTTTTACTTAACCGGATACTGGACAGGCTGGTCAGGCAAAAAGTACAAGCACGTCTTGGTGGCAATCTCAAATATTTTGTATCTGGAGGTGCCGCACTCAACCCTGAAATTGGATCTTTTTTCATGGCACTTGGGGTCAAATTACTTCAGGGATACGGACAGACCGAAGCTTCGCCCCTTATATCGGCTAATCGCCCACAGAATATCAAAATAGAAACTGTTGGACCTGCTGTTAGTGGGGTAACGGTGAAACTTGCTAATGATGGCGAAATTCTGGTGGCTGGTGATTTGCTCATGAAAGGCTATTGGCGTGACGATGCCAGCACTGCTGCCGCTATTCGTAATGGTTGGCTTCATACTGGTGATCTTGGTTCAATTGACAAAGATGGCATGATCACGATTACAGGGCGTAAGAAAGATATTATCGTCAATTCTGGTGGTGAGAATATCGCGCCTGGCCGCGTCGAAGCTCTGCTGACGATTGAACCTGAAATCGAGCAGACCATGGTTGATGGTGACCGCCGTCCATGGTTATCCGCAGTGATTGTTCCATCACAAGACACTTATGATATGGCAGAAAACCCTGAGCATTTGAAAACACTTATTGCTGACGCTGTTGAACGCGCCAATAGTCGCCTGTCACAAATTGAACGTGTCCGGCGATTTATTATTGCTGATGAAAGCTTTACTACCGAAAATGGATTAATGACCGCCACTTTGAAAGTACGCCGCCATATGGTGCGTGATATTTATGATGATCGGCTTGATGCGTTATATGGCAAAAGATAGCAAAATCTCTAGGATATTGACGCTATACCTTATTCGCGGCAACGTTTAGAAAATGAAAATAAAACTTCTTGAACATCCAACAGGTGACCGCCCTCTTACCGCCATGGCACTTGTTTTAAGCGGTGTATTGATTTTGGCTTTGCAAGATACGCTAGTCAAATATATGTCAGCAGAAACATCATTCTGGCAATTTCAAACGTTGCGCGCCTTTGGCAACGGGTTTTTACTGCTTTGCCTATGCGCGCTTGGAAGCGGCTTTGCCCTGTTAACCCCTCTCAACCCTCGTATAGTATTCATACGCGCAGCTGTCATGACGATGTGTATGTTTTGTTTTTTTGCTGGGGCGCCCTTTCTTTCAGTCGCGCAGATGGCGTCAGGGCTTTATACATACCCATTATTCGTAACTTTGCTTGCCGCGCCAATTCTTGGAGAACGTGTTGGCTTTTGGCGCATTATTGCATTGATCCTTGGAGGCTGCGGTGCCCTGACGATTTTGCGACCATGGACAAATGACTTTACATTGGTGCAGTTATTGCCAATCTGTGCAGGCTTTCTCTATGCTGTAAATATTCTGATATTGCGGCGCTATTGTCGGGGGGAAAGCCCTGTTGCGCTTACATTTGCAGTCGCAATAATGTTCATCCTGTCAGGTGGAATGGGCAGTCTGTTATTGACAATATTTGCACCTGACCCAGCAATTCAAGTTGCTATGCCATTTGTCGCTATTGGTTGGCCTGTCTTGACACTTACCGTGTTCCTGTTCGCTGCTATTTCATCGGTCATGAATCTATCCGGCAATATATTTCTTAACAGGGCTTACCAGACTGCCGAAAGTAGCCGACTAGCACCACTGGATTTTTCTTATCTGTTATTTGCTGTTCTATGGGGCAAGATACTGTTTGGTACATGGCCAACCTTATACACTGTCGTCGGCATGTGTCTGATAGCATCAGCCGGCATATTGACTGCCTGGCGAGAGCATATAAATGCAAAATTGCGGAAGCAAAACTAAGAATCGGTTTAGTGGTAAATCGATTAGCTAGACGCCTAACCGATAGGTAGAGGGATAACACCTACCATCGAGGTAATGGTGATAAAGGCAGCCGCAAGCGCCAACCGGGCAAAAAACCGATTGTTTGAACGCCATAAAAAGAACGACGAAATAAATGTGCCGGGAATAATGCTGAAAACGCCCAGAGCTAAACCAGCTGTTGTCATGCCCTCACCGCTTGAAAGAATTGATAAATACCAATGGCCATTTGGCACCGCACCCATAGGTGAATTCATCCAGATATTGGTCACTGACTCGCCACTTAACACAGCGTTCAACATATAGGCTGGTGGTAAAGCGCTATGCGGTTCGATAAAGGTTTTGATGGTACCAAACAGAACCACAATGGCTGAACTGATGGTCGTCCAGTAAATGATCTCGCCATATACGATGCCCGATAACGGAATCAGCGTTCTTTTAAATTTAGCCATTCTAGTCGTTTCCTATCAGAATATAGGTATATCTATACTTAATAACGTCTCTAGTCCACGAACCATTAATTTAACACTGGTCAGTAACAAGAGGATGATAAGTAAATTACGTACAAAGCCGGCTTTTATCGATACCAGAATATGGGCACCAATGATGCCCCCAATAACCTGTCCTAGCATCCATGGTGCCGCCACCAAACCGATAAGTGCACCCGCGTTAATATAGGGCCAGATTGCAGCCGCATTCCCCATGGCAAGCAACACACCACTTGACGCAGCGGACACTTTCAAAGGAACAGCCATAACAAGATTTAAAACCGGAACAACAGCCCAACCGCCTCCAAGGCCGAAGAACCCACCGGTAAATCCTACAACAAAAAATAAAACGCCACCAAGTTTAACATTGACGGCGCGATAGCGAACATAGGTGTTTAAGGATTCTTCCCAATAGGTATTGCGAAGTTTCAGATCATTGCCAAACGTGTCAAATTTATCTGTCTGCGGATATTCGTTATTTGATCCGCTGAAGATAAACAGCAATGCAATCATCACAAGCGTCACACCCAGCAAAAGCCGAACAATCGCATCGCCTGTCTCACCAAGATAGCGCGCCAGAATGATCGCAGCAAAGGCGCCGCCTAATCCTCCAATAATGATTGGTAGCGCGCCAAAGAATACAATTTTGACATCGGCAAGGCCTTTACGCATGAAGGGACCTGTAGATACCAACCCGCTAAACATTGCCACGACAAGACCAGTCGATCGGATGACCAATGTATCGATTGAGGTAAAGGCAAGCATGATCGGCGTAAAGATAACACCGCCGCCTACACCAGCAATAACAGCAATAATAGCTATGGCCATACTAATCACGAAAGACAACACGATCATATCGACACTTGATAGTGACGACCCAATCGGTGTGTTTCCAACCACAGCAGCATACTCGACATATGCATATGCGATGATCGTCAGCAATAAGAGCAATGAAAGCTCTGGAATTTTTGTTAATATACGGGGCACCACTTTCCTCCTTAGCGGCGACCATAACCGGTGGGTTGCTTTTGCAATCTTGAATCCGGCTATGACATTTATAATTAATAGCCCTTTATTTGAGTTCGCATAATAGGACTTATCTATCTTGACACAGCTATACCCTATTAATGGGGTGTAACCACTATGAGACGATTAAGTCGGAATGTGCGGGGGGATAAATATATGACCAGCTTACCGTTGGGCGCAAGAGACAATAGCACAAAAATTTCAGTATGTTATGTGTGTGAAATATTTTGCGTGTGCAATATTATTGCATTTAAAGATTTTTTATAATAAAAGCGTCTGACAATTAAATTTTGGAGCTAGTTTATGAAGAACCATCTGGTCATTTTACTCACCGCTTTCCCACTTATATCAACTCAGGCGACAGAAATGGTGCAATTGGATGCCCATGAACATGGCGTGGGTGAAATGAATATTGCGATTGATAATAATCAGCTTACGATTGAGCTTCACACCCCAGGAGCTGATATTGTTGGCTTTGAATATGCCGCCACAAGAAAAATAGACCTTGAAGCAATTGAAACAGCACTTGGCATACTTTCAAAACCTCTTATGTTATTTTCGGTACCTGATAAAGCTGAATGCGTTGTTAAAGACGCAGTGGCAAAACTGGAAAGCGAAGCTAACCATGACGATGACCACGATGATCATGACGATGATCATGATGAGGATCACGACGACCATGACGATCATGATGATCATGATGAGGGTCACGACGACCATGACGGGGGTGAGCATACGGAATTTCACGCCGAATATTTGCTTGAATGCGCATCAATGAAGGCAATGACAACAATCACCTTTTCCTATTTTGATGCCTTTGCAAGCGCGGTTGAGCTTGACGTGAAAATGATATCTCCAAAAGGTGCCTATGCCTTTGAGGTTTCCCGCTCATCAAACGTTATTGATCTGACTGACAAGCTATAGTTACAACCATGCCCCCTTTTCTTTATATGCAAGATGTAGCATTTCAATGGAATGATGACACACAATTCAGACTGCAAATTGCAGACTTTGCCGTCGAACAGGGGGAAACGGTTTTAATTCTGGGTGATAGTGGCGCAGGAAAATCAACGCTTTTGTCGCTGATCTGCGGCGTTGTCGCCCCTAATTCCGGGGTAATAAGTATAGCCGGAGTGGATGTAGCAAAACTAAATGACGCCCAACGTGACAGTTTCAGAGCCGAACATATCGGTGTTATTTTTCAGCAGTTCAATTTACTGCCATTCGGCACTGTTCTTGATAATGTCCGCCTACCCCTTAAATTTTCGGCTAAACGGAAACAACGCGCCCAAACATCACCCGATGATGCAACCCAGCTATGTCAGGCTCTTGGGCTTCCTCTTGATATCCTTAAACAACGCGCATCAAAGCTAAGCGTTGGCCAGCAACAGCGTGTTGCCGTAGCACGCGCTCTGATTGGTCAACCTCCTCTGGTGATCGCAGATGAGCCAACGTCCGCTTTGGACAGTTCCAATCAATCTGCATTTCTGAAACTTCTTTTCAATCAAATCAAAAACTGTCAAACAACATTAATCATGGTCAGTCACGATACCCAGTTGGCACGTTATTTCGACCGCACAGTAAAGCTTGACGACGTAGCACACAGAGCTGGAGTTATATCTTGATTTGGCGGTTAACAATCGGTTCGTTAGCGGCACGCGCTCTTACTGTTTTCATGACAATAATTGCTATTGCATTATCGGTAGCTCTATTTCTTACCGTTGACAAAATACGCACCGGAGCCAAAGCCAGCTTTACTGACACTATTTCTGGCACAGACCTTATAGTGGGCGCCCGATCTGGCTCGGTTCAATTACTGCTTTATTCAGTTTTTCGTATTGGTAACGCCACCAACAATGTGAGCTGGGACAGTTACAGTAAAATTGCAAGTCGTCCTGAAATTGACTGGATTGTTCCAATCTCTCTTGGTGACAGCCATCGCCAGTTTCGCGTGATGGGCACGACCACGGATTTCTTTGAATATTATAAATACAGGCAAAGCAAATCTTTGGAATTCACCAATGGCGCTGTTATGGCAGACCTATATGATACCGTAATTGGAGCTGATGTCGCCAGCTCATTGGGCTATTCGATCGGTGATCCAATTATAGTATCCCATGGGATTGCGTCATTTAGCGATCATGACGACCAACCGTTTCGGGTGCATGGGATTCTGGCGAAAACAGGAACACCTGTTGACCGGACTGTAATTTTGAGCCTTGAAGCCATAGAAGCCATTCACGTTGACTGGCAAAGTGGCGGCAAAACAAGCAACCATACAACGCCTGCTGAACAGATTCGCCAGATGGAACTTCGGCCAAAATCGATAACAGCTGCCTTGTTGGGCGTAAAAAGCAAATTACAAATATTTTCGCTTCAACGCGCCATCAATCAATATAATTACGAACCATTATTGGCTATCCTTCCCGGGCTAGCGCTACAAGAACTCTGGAGCATAATAGGCATTGCCGAAATGGCTTTAGTCTGGGTGTCTTGGATGGTGATATTGACAGCACTAATTGGCATGTCCGCTACCATTTGTTCAAGCTTGAATGAACGACGACGTGAAATGGCTATCTTTCGTTCGGTTGGCGCGCGACCACGCTTTATCTTGTTTCTATTCATGACAGAGTCAATGTTTATGGCGGTTTCAGGAATTCTGATTGGGGTGGCCATTGTATATAGCGGCCTTTTTGTTGCACAGCCGATACTGGACAATATGTTTGGCATTTGGGTTCCAATCACCATGATTTCAAAAGCTGAGCTATTCGCACTTTTTGGCGTGTTGGGTGCTGCCGCGTTGGTTAGTCTGCTTCCTGCCTTAATGGCATACCGTCTTTCGCTTGCCGATGGCATGGTTGTAAAAACATAGATGCCAATATGAAAATCTATTTAGGGCATAACTATCAAAATGTTGGAGATACCGTTACCTAATGCAATATCATAAAAGTATATCACCAATAATGTCTGGAGCGTTCTTAATGAATGTTATTCATACGTTGTTTCGCGCGTCGGCCATCACATGTCTCACGTTAACATTTTCTATTGGTGCTAGTTCAGCTAGCGAACCTTTGCTACTTGGATGGGATGATTTACTTCCCAGCGAGGCATATACCATACCAGAAAATTCTGCACTACCAAAGGATGACGAAGAAACATCACCATTTGGAATCCAACCCCCATCGACTGGCGTCCGCGCTGAATTAGACGGCAAATTAGTAACACTACCTGGCTTTGTTTTACCTCTGGATTATGATGGCACGCGTGTGACAACCTTTATGCTTGCGCCTTTCATTGGCGCATGTATCCACGTACCGCCGCCGCCCTCAAATCAGCTTGTATTTGTGGACACACCGGCGCCCTATGAAGTCGAGGGGCTATTTGAACCTGTTTACATTACGGGCGTACTTCGGGTTCAAACCACGTCAACAGAATTTGCCGATACAGGCTATTCCATTACGGCGGACAAAATTGAACCCTATGAGTAAAGTTGATATTTAATAAGAATTGAAATGGTCGGAGCGGCGGGATTTGAACCCACGACCCCTACACCCCCAGTATAGTGCGCTACCAGGCTGCGCTACGCTCCGAACCATAGACATCTTATAACCACGGCAACATGGCAGTGCAACGTCGTTTTCATAAACGCCTGCCAAGCTTGAAAAGAATTCATATATCAGAAAAAAATTTAAGACGCGATTGTCAACCTGAGTTTGGCAATATCATTCTTGGCGTCTTGCAAAAGTGCCAACGCATTAGCCAAAGCCATGCCAACATCACCTTTACTGGATGTATCATTAGCGTCATCCATAGACGCCGGGGATTCAACCTTGCTTCGCAGGAATTTCTGCGCACCCTTGATGGTAAACCCGTCTTTATAAAGTAAATCGCGGATACGCTCTAACAAAGCAACATCGGTTGGCCGATAATATCGGCGTCCACCACTTCGCTTGAGCGGACGTAAACTGCTAAACTTTGTTTCCCAGAATCGCAGGACATGGGCTGGGATATCCAGCATTTCGGAAACTTCGGAAATTGTCCGGAATGCGTCGTCAGCTTTACCCTTCATTGCGATACATCAACACGATTCTTTAAGATATGCGATGGTTTGAAAGATAACACCCGACGTGGCGTGATAACAGCCTCAACACCCGTCTTTGGATTGCGGCCTACCCGTTCGGTCTTTGATTGAACTGAAAAAGTGCCAAACGACGATAATTTGACTTCTTCATTGGATTCAAGACAAGAGCAAATTTCTTCAATTACAGCTTCCACCAGATCGGAGGATTCGTTTCTTGAGAGTCCGACGCTACGGTAAACAGCTTCGGTAAGATCAGCGCGTGTTAGTGTCTTTGACATTTAAAAAAGCTACTTTCTTTCCTCATAAGCGTCAATTCAACAAATGAACTTGACCACAATTTTCTAGTGTTGAAATAGTATTTAATCAAAAAATCTTCCACATTGCACGAAAAAGATAGCTTAAATTTGTCTATTGTTGCGGTCGGCCATATTTCACCAAGGCTGCACCCCATACCAGACCGCCACCTATAGCCTCAAGTGCCAAGACATGCCCGTTCTTGATTCGCCCATCCCGAACAGCATCAGCTAAAGCTAGAGGTATCGACGCAGCTGACGTATTAGCATGCCGATCAACTGTACGGACAACGCGGTCTTGCGGCAGATTCATTTTACGTTGCATACCATCAATAATACGAATATTCGCCTGATGCGGCACCAACCAGTCAACATCGGCAGTTGTCATATTGGCCGCATCCAGCACCTCATCCATCACCGCTGATAATTTTTCAACAGCATGCCGAAAAACTTCTTTGCCTTCCATGCG
>JABJBD010000002.1 GCA_018668795.1 Candidatus Puniceispirillum sp.
ATGGCCGAATTCGAAGCCGAAGTTGCCAAAATTCCACAGGTTCTGGCCTGTTTTCTGATTGCCGGTGAAAATGACTATATTTTGCGCGTGTCGGCGCGCGACGTTGCCGATTTTGGCAGGATTCATTCTGAATATCTATCAGCCTTGCCGCATGTTCTGCGGATGGAAAGCAGTTTTATCCTGCGCGAAGTCATGAATCGTGGCATGCAAGCATCGCTGGCCTGATCTGATATTGGCCTAAGACTGATTATGCGTCGGGATATCGCCCTTAAGGGCAGCGCGCATGGCTCTGACGTCGTCGATTTTCTGGTGTAACAACGACCAGTCATCAGCCGCGGCAATGGGTGCCCAGATCGCCTCTACCTCGTCAATGGTCATCGATACGGCATCAGTGCGGGCAAAGTGCGGATGCGACATATCATGAATTGGTTTTGACGCCGCCAGTATATCCAGCACCGGTTTCCAGTCATCCACATGATATGTGCCAACACGGTCAGAACCGCCATATAAATCATGAAATATCTGGTCAAAGCCGACTTTGGTTGTTTTGGCGGCGGTAAAGAGATGCCGACATAAGGTGGGAGCTTCGGTTTTGTCATTCAGCGTGACACCCAGCCGCCATTGCAGTTGATCAGCCAGACTGGCTTCCATTTCGGGAAAAAACCCACGTAAACTATCTTCGATTGTCTCTTTGGAAGCAAAGCGGACAAAGCAATCTGCCAAGCGGCATACCGCCCATAAGGCCGCATCCGCCTGACGTCCATAGGCATAGCGTCCCATATCATCAAAATAGGCAGCCACAAGACCCGGGTCAAAATGTGGCAAAAACCGCCAGGGTCCATAATCAAAGCTTTCACCTGTTATGTTGAAATTATCCGTATTCAGCACGCCATGCACAAAACCAGCCGCCAGCCATTGCCCCGCGGTAGTGGCGATTGAGGCCGCGACCTTTTCCAGAAATAACGGAACCAGCGCGTCAAAATCTGCCGCCGGATCAAGCGCCGGGTCATCGGCATAATAATGGCGGATCACATGCCGCGCTAGCATCTCGATCCCTTCGGCATCATCCATATAGGAAAGACGCTGAAAACTGCCAATGCGGATATGGCTATGCGATAGACGCACCATGACAGCCGAACGTGTTGGCGACGGTTCGTCATGACGTGTCAGGGCTTCGCCTGTTTCAATGACCGACAGGGTTTTGGAGGTATTGACGCCTAGTGCCTGCAACATCTCGGTAGCTAGAATTTCACGCACCGCGCCTTTCAAGGTCAGGCGGCCATCAGCAGACCGCGAAAAAGGCGTGGTGCCCGACCCCTTTGTACCCATATCAAGAAGCCGACCATCGGCGGCGCGTGTCTGTGCAAACAGAAAGCCACGGCCATCGCCAAGCTCGGGGTTATAATGACCGAATTGATGCCCATGATAACATAGCGCCAAAGGTGCCGGAAAACTGCCTTCAAAAGGTACAAACCGCCCAAAATGATCGCGCCAAGCATCATCGGACAAATCGGCAAGGCCAACTGAACTGGCAGCATCCTGATTGCGGTAGCGGATAATATGATCGGGAAAAGACGCTGGCTTTACAATACGGTAAAACCGTTCATCCAGATGGCTGTGAATGGTTTGCGGGGTAAAAACAAAAGGGCGTTTGGTCATATAAATCTCACGGTTTCGGTCAGCGGTGGCGGTCATGATTACAGCAATTTTCGTAAAAGCGACCTGTGACGCCGTAGCTGGAACAGACAATCGTATCTTGGCGTTTGACACAAGTATATGGCCTAAATTCTGTCCGGCTTATCAAAGTGATAAAAAAATGGAGGTTCCAATGCTTGATCTTAGTAATGTTAGTGCTCCTATAGAGCACGCTAATGGTCTTCCCAATGCCTGTTATATTGATGACAATGTGTATCAGCATGAACAGGACACCTTATTCCGCAATAACTGGGCAGCTATCGGCTTTGGTAAAGATATAGCCAGTGTCGGTATGATCAAGCCACTAAGTTTCCTAGGCATTCCGATGATTATGGTGCGCACCCAGGCTGGTGATATTAATGTGTTCCAGAATGTATGCCGGCATCGCGGCATGATTTTGATTGATGAACCGCAGCAGTTACGTGGCCCGATCACCTGTCCCTATCATGCGTGGAGCTATGATCTTGACGGTAATCTGCGCAAGACCCCACATATTGGCGGCCCTAATATTGATACGCTGGACAGTGTTCAGCATTGCGATTATTCGCTAAACAAGGTGCGTTCGCATGTGTGGAATGACATCGTCTTTGTCAATGTGGGCGGTGATGCCCCCGAATTCAGCATGCAAATGACCGATTTGATCGACCGCTGGCGTGAATTCGATCAGCCAATATATCATGGTGGTGCTGACTCATCTTTCAGCTTTGATCTGGACTGTAACTGGAAACTGGCTGTTGAAAATTATTGTGAAGCCTATCATTTGCCGTTCATCCACCCTGCCCTGAATAGCTATTCGCGGCTGGAAGATCATTACAATATTCTTGATCATGATAACTATGCGGGGCAAGGCACAACGGTCTATGCGCCCCAAGTATCCGACACTGGCGCACGCTTTCCGACATTCGAAAAGTTATCGTCAAAATGGGATACAGGCGCGGAATATGTGGCTTTGTTTCCTAATGTCCTGCTTGGCGTTCATAAGGATCATTACTTCAATATATTGCTGACACCTGATGGTACAGGTCGCACACATGAACAGATTGAGCTGTATTATACCGATCCGGTAGCGCTAGGTGATGAATATGCCGAGATGCGTGCCAATAACGCCCGCATGTGGCGCGCTGTCTTTGCCGAAGATATATCGGTTGTCGAAGGCATGCAAAAGGGACGCCGCGCGCCTGCCTATGATGGCGGCAAATTTTCTGCGGTCATGGACGAATCCACTTATCATTTCCATAAATGGGTCGCACGCGAATTGAGTGCATAACCCGAAGAGCTATCAGAACAGCTATTTAAGGGGTGGTAAACTTATTCGGCAGGTTGTGACGCTGGTGCCAGACTTGGACCACGTGGGCCAAGGATAACCTCATTACCAGCATCAGGATGGCGCGGCACATTCAGCGATAGAATAAGCGACAATGCAGCCATGCCAGCCCCCGCCAAAAACACCGCTTCGGGCATGGTCAGCCACAAAAACCCAAAGCTGATCGGGACTACAACTGCCGCAATATGATTGATGGTAAAGGCAACGCTGGCAGTGCTTGCCATATCAGCCGGATCACCGATTTTCTGAAAATAGGTTTTGATGGCAATGGCAAAGGCAAAAAACATGTGGTCCACCACATAAAGACCAGCGGCGATGGTGCCATTTTCAACAAAGGCATAAGCAACAAACACGCACACTAGACCAACATATTCAAATACTAGCGCCGCCCGTTCGCCAATACGGCCAATCAAACGGCCAACGATAGGCGCAAACCAGATATTGAAAACTGCGTTTAGCAAAAACAGTGCTGTTACCTGAATCAGCGAATATTCAAATTTTTCGACCATGAGGAAGCCAGCGAAAACCAGAAAAATCTGCCGTCGCGCACCTGCTAGAAAGGTCAGACCATAATAAAGCCAGTATTGACGGCGCAAAACAATCCGGCGCGTCTGGCGCACCTTTTCGGGGAAATGCGGAAAGATCACCCAAGCGGCAAGCGCCATAATGGCCGTGAGCATACCAGTGGCCACATAGATCATGTTATAGGTGTTATTCGATGTGACAAGACCTGTTGAATCGGCAAGGAATGTCCATGACACCTGTCCGCTGGCGATGAAATAGACAATGAAAATCGAACCCAGTGTTAGAACCTGAGCGGTAGCACCGACACCATAAATACGTCCCAGAACAGCTGGCGCGGTCTTTTTGTCCAACCATTGCAAGGCAAGCGACTGATTACAGGTTTCATAATAATGAAAGCCAATAGATGACACGATAGTCGTGATATAAAGCCCGATTGCCGTTGGAAAATACCCCGTGATCGCCACACCAACACCCAATAAGACAAGCGATAGAAAGGCCAGTCTTTGTTCGGCAATAACAAGAAGGATATAGACAACCAGAAATGACAGAAAACCCGGCACCTCGCGAAGCGATTGGAGGATACCGATTTCGCGTCCAGTAAAAGACGCCACCTCGATGGTGAAATTATTAAGCAGTAAAGACCAAGACAGAAATGAGACAGGCATCGCCGCGGCAAATACCATCAACAAGACTTCAGGACGCGCGCGTAATGAATTAAGATGTGCCAGCAATGATGAACCCCAGATAACCACCGCAACATGCGACTGTATAAATGTGTCAGAGTTTACCATGCCCGTCTAGCTTGAGACATGGTCCCGGCTTATTATGACGGTGTTACAAGCAAAAGGCAGGTAAGTTATACTTTATAGATACGATCCAGTTCACCACTGAGAACGTAATCAACAATGAATTCACCAAGGCGTTCGATTTCGCTGTGAAAGCGCGTGCCCTCAACCGCTTTCATGCCGCCAAAGTTCGCGCTTCGAGACCGCGCCGCAGACAAATCCGAAATTGGTGGTGCCATGATCGCATTTACTTCCTGCAAGGCTTCTGACAGCACATTGAAATTACGCTGGCTTGGCGATGTACGATTGGGAATGACAACTACATGCGGAGTCAAACGGCCAAAATCTTCTTTGCGCTGGTCAATTTCCTTGATGAATTCGATTGTCGGGCGCAAATCGGTCCATGACATTGATGTTGGCACAATCATGGTATTGCACATCATCGCCATCTGCCAGATGTCACCCATCTTGCCTGCACCCGTATCGACAATGGTCAGGGAGTTTTCTTCAACCAGCATACGGCGCAAAATGCCGTCAAGCGTGGTCACGTTAACACCGTCATAGCGATTACCGACAGGCAAAAGCTTTATATCGGAGCTAGCACTAAGGGGTTCCAGCATTTCATAGGCAGACCCCTGCGGGTCTGTGTCAATAAGCATGACCGTATTTTCGGCAAAACGATGACGCAAATAATCAGTGAGATAAACAGCGATCGTGCTTTTACCTACGCCGCCTTTGATATTGCTAATAAATACCACTTTGCCAACCTGTGATGTCTGGTTAGTCAATATTAATCCCCCGGGGCACATTTAACCAACAATGGTTACACGCGCTGAAATAAGCACATCTGAATAGCTGAACCAAAGTTCTAGCCCCACAAAACATAAACGACATATTTACAATCGTTATGTGTAATGAGCATTAGATTATTCCAAATTTCCGCCATAAACAACAAAAACAGCTATATTTACCGCAAATGCAAAAAAAAGAGCAAACCTATTCAGATTTTGTTCCCGCCATTTAATTAATTAATCCTAATTTATAAAAGTTATTTTTTGGGATTATCGGCTTGTGCACATCAACAAAAAAATTAATCACCATCTTACCAGCATAGGCGCACCAGCCCTAAACTTTGTGGCTTTTACCGGTTTTATTGCACGGGTTTTCAGCATTGCTGTGACGTTATTATTTGCTGGATTTCGGTATGGGCAACCTGTGCGCTTGCGGCATGTGGTTAGCGATATAAGAGCAAGTGGTATAGACGCCTTGCCAGTCGTTATTTTGATGGCCGCAACCATTGGCATTATGCTGTCGGTTCAAGGGGTGCATTCACTTCGTATCTTTGGTGCTGAAAGCCAGGTGACTTTTGGTCTGGCTTTGTCAATTCCAAGAGAATTTGCGCCGCTTATCACCGGCATTATCGTTGCGGGACGATCCGGATCGCAACTGACAAGCCGGGTCGGGTCAATGCAGCTTAATGGTGAACTTGACGCGCTAAAGGTCATGGGCATATCACCAATACGCTTTGTTGTCGCGCCCGCTTTGGTTGCCCTGCTTTTTGGCCTGCCTATTCTTGTCGCCATCGCCACTGTCAGCGCGTTCTGGACAGCCAGCCTTTATATTGAAGCTGTGCTTGGCATTGCGCCTTCAGCCTATTGGGCGGATATTCTGGCGGTGGTGACGATGGCCGACCTGATACATGGTTTTGGAAAAGCGATTATCTTTGCCGTGCTGATTGCGTTGATTGGCATCTGTAAGGGATTACGGGTTTCCGGTGGTGCCGACCGGCTTGGTGCCGCCACAACATCGGAGTCAAATAAGCTGGCACGGCTTGTATCAAGCCCGACAATTCTGGTCGCTGATGGCGAAACAGCCGAAATTTCCCGAATTCAAAAGGCACGCGTGTCACGCATTGAACAATCTGCTGGTGATAACGGAACCGTTTTAACCAATACGGTGATCGATGAATTTCTGGCACCATTCCAGCTGACTATCGGCGAAGTGAAAATCAACCGTATTAACAAAACCGTACAACTGGAAGTCGAGCTTGAAGACACACGATTTGCCTCGGCGCTTAGTTCGGTCACCAATGAAACAGACGAGACAACCGATACCATCACGACCAAATTCTGGTCAGCGCCAGGTGATGTGATTGTTCTGGCAGGCCTGACACGTAATTCCGAGACAACCAATACAACCGGTTTACCTGGCACAACTGGCAAGCTGGGTGCCATTGCCCCCGCGCTTGGTGGATCGGATGGCATCGAGAACACCTTGTCCGAGACCATTATATTTATGGCGCCGACCGTTATTGACCCAAGCGCAGAACGGCAACCTCATTCGGCCTTTCGCACGCGCAACCGCCGGAAAGCAAATTAGAGATGATGATAATGGATGAGATTAAACTGAGCGAAGTTCGCTGGCTTTTTCATAAAGCCGACGCGTCTCGACAACATAGACGTCCTTGGTAATGCGTTCATCCATATATAATTGCCGGATAGCCAGCATTTCCTGCTCAATCGAAACCAATTCAGCGTCCGCCTTGGCGCCTGTTGACTCGCGTTTGAAAAAACTAAATCCACCAACCGACGCCTCTGGCTTAGGTGCCTGTTCAGCTATGATATCAACACCCGGGATATTGTCTGTTGCTTCGACTGATGGCTCGATTGGTGATCCGGTTTTTGGCTCAGCTTTGTTTTTAGCTACCACTTTTTTCGCGGCGGGTTTCTTTGACACTGGTTTGTCGGCCTTGATCGCTTGCTTAGGTGTCGCTTTTGCTGTCTTGCCAGCCTTCTTGGCTTTGGGTGCTTTTTTCGCTTTTGCAGGTGTTTTAGCTTTGGGCGTTACTTTTGCTTGCGGTTCCAGTTTTTCACGAAACATTGACCACATAATCGCAAACATCATCAGCACAATAGCCAGACCAACACTGCTGAGCAGAAGCAACCGAATCTGTTTCGGGTTGGCATCAGGCAAAACCATAGAAAGTAGGTAAATTGTTTGTTCCGAGATGAAAGTGAGTGCGTCCATTATTTATCCCCAGACATTTTTTTGCGATCCACAATGGTAAATGCACTTAAAACTGACTGACAAATATTAACAAAACATTAACATTTATCGAGTGTGTTCTTATGGCAACTGCATTAACCAAATTTGCTAGTTTCTTCCGTCCAATCGGCAAAGGCTCCGACGAAGTCGTTGCGATTAAACTACATCCTAAAGCAGTCACGGTAGCCGAAGTAAGGTTAAATTCCAATGTCATAAACATCGACAGTCTTGCAGGTGCCGGTTTGCCACGTCAATTGGATACACACAACCTTGCACGAAGTCAGGATATGGTTGTCGATACATTGCGCACTATGCATGAGCGCGACATGTACGCGGCACAAGATGCTGGTATTATCATTCCCAGCGGGATTGTAACATTGCGGCAAATCAACCTGCCTTTCATGACAGCGACTGAACTTGCCAAAGAAGCTAAGGATATTAGTTTCTGGCAGGATGCCGAGTCCGATATAGGCAAACTTGAAGACCCCTTTATTTCATATCATACGCTTGTTAGCTCGGAGAATGACGACCTGACGCGAGTTGTTATCGGGTTTGCCGAAATGGCAACCTTGCGGCCATGGTCCGACATGTTGCTGGCGGCGCATCTGAACCCTGTGCATATTGATCTGGAACCCGTGGCATTAGCCAATTTTCTTTACGCATCGCTATCGCGAGAGGAACAGCGCCAAAGCCAGGCTATTTTGCACATCACCCAGAACCGCATCGAAGTGATCGCCTTTCAGCCACATAGGTTTCATACCGTCAAACTGGAAATCAGTGAATTCGATCATGTGCTTTTGACCGAGGTTGAAGATATTGAAGACCCAACAGGTGAATTCTGGGACGAGGTTGGTGCACGGACTGGCAATACATTGAAGCAAGCCATTCTGTTTCTTCAGGAAGAACAGGATTTTCCGCCCTTTTCGGTGATTCATGTTGCCGTTGATGCCCTTCGTGCACGCAATCTGATGACCTTACTTGACCGGGGCTTTACACTGGCGCCCATCACCTTGTGGGATCCAACCCGCCGCGCGCAATTATCCCAGCCAGTAAGCCAGCTTTTATCAAAGGTAGGTAATATCTCAGGCTTTGGGTCCACCTTTGGGCTAGGCCTGCGGCGACTTGGCACCTTTGGTGATCCAGACCCAGGCCTAATCCAGTTATCTATGCTTCCCCATGCCGATACATTGCGACGTAACCGCCAGATGGGCGTCGTGTCGCGGAGTTTGTTAAAAGCATGGGTGCTGGCGATAGACCCCAACATGCCAAAATTTGACACATTGGCAACAAAATCAGGCGTTGTAAGCCCGCCTGCCATCGGCGCTTGAATGATCGGATAATCTATACCCAATAATTCAATTAACAAATGCTTCATGGTGATGTCTCCGAATATCTTGCCCCAATGTGATAAGAAAACAAAACAGCACTTTAGAGGTTTAATTCAAAATTATGCTTTTGATATGCGACATTTGCAAGGTTGTCATATTGACCGCGACGGCCCATCCATTCACAATCTAACGGTAAACGTAATCACGGATTGGTTAAATTTAACTGTAAAGGCCAGAAGGATAAGCGCATGGATACAGTCAGTTTTCTTAGAATGGATCAAGGCACCGTCGCCGATTATGCCTTGCTTGGCAAGCTCGAAGATGAATTTGTCGAAGCCCTGCCGGACCGCCTGCTAGGCGCACTGGATGGTCTGCGGTCAACATTGGCTGGTTATCGTATTGACCGCTTGCAACATTCCCTGCAATCGGCAACCCGCGCCGAACGGGATGGTGCCGATAGTGAAATGATCGTGGCCGCGCTGATCCATGATCTGGGCGATGATCTGGCGCCGATGAACCATTCGCAACTTGCCGCCGCGATCATCCGCCCCTATGTGCGCGCCGAAGTCACATGGGTGATCGAACATCATGGTATCTTTCAGCTATATTATCATGGCGAAGCCGAAGGCATTGATAAAAACGCGCGTGATATTTTTGCCGGACATAAATGGTTTGAAAGCTGTGACCGTTTTTGCCAAAGATGGGATCAGATGTCATTTGATCCAGATTATGACACATTACCGCTTAGTCATTTTGAACCTATGCTGCGCGAGGTGTTCAGCCGCAAACCTTTTGATCCCAAAATTATTGGCGAGGAAGCAACAAGCTAATGTCAAAAACAATCATGATCACCGGTGCCAATCGCGGTATCGGGCTTGAAATGACATGTCAGGCCGCCGCACGTGGCGACAAGGTGATCGCCTGTTGCCGCGACGCCATGCAAGCGATCGACCTGATCGCCATTGCCAAGCAAAATGCCGATATTACTGTGCTTGGCCTTGATGTATGTGCGGAAAACGATATGAATAATATCGCCGCCGGCATGACCCGCGCGATCGACATTCTGGTCTGTAATGCGGGTATTCTGAACAGCTATGGCGGGATGCTTGACCCCAAGCACGAACATGTCGCCATCGAAAATGTGCTGATGACAAATATCGCTGGTGTGTTTTTCACAGCGCGTGCCTTTCTGCCGCATGTCAAAAAAGAAACGCCTGGCAAAATTGCTGTGATTTCGTCAATTATGGGTAGCAACCGGCAATCGCATAGCAATGCCCCTATTTATCGAGCATCAAAGGCGGCGGCGACCAATCTGGCACGGTCAATGGCGGTTGAACTGGAGCCTGACGGGATCGCTGTTGGTGCGTTTCATCCGGGTTGGGTGCGTACCGATATGGGCGGTATGGAAGCCAGCATTTCACCCGAAGAAAGCGCGTCCGGTCTGTTGGCGCGCTTTGATGCTTTGTCGCTGGCAACAACAGGGGTTTTTGAAAATTACAAAGGCGACGAAATACCGTTTTAAACAGTCTGGTTATCAATGAGGTGCGTGAAGATGGCAGAGGATAAATCCAGATCAAAAACATCTGACCTGAAGGTCGATAATGACCATATCAATATTGCCTATTCCAACCCCAGCACCAGCGCCTTGATGGATATGTACGCCAAATGGGCCAAGGATTATGACAAGGAAACAATTTCCGGTCATGGCTATGCGGCGCCGCAAGATGCTGTTTCCGGCTTTGCCAAGATTGTGCCCGATAGTAACGCCCGCATTCTGGATATTGGATATGGCACAGGTCTGGCGGGGGTTTTACTGGCCGCACGCGGCTATAGCCATATTGACGGGGCTGATCTGTCGGATGAAATGCGCGCTGTTGCCGCAAAGCATGGCGTCTATCGAAAGCTATTCACGCTTGATATGACGGATGATTACGGCATTGACGACCCGTATGATGCGGCAATCTGCGTTGGGGTGTTTGGTTTTGGTCCCCCGCATGTAGAGCATCTGCATCATATCATGGGCGCGGTCAAACCCGGAGCCCCTGTTGTGTTGACGGTGAATAGCGCTGGCTGGACAGCGCGTGACTGGGATGCCAGCTTTGCCCCGCATCTGGCCAAACATAAGATCGAACTGGTTGCCGATACACGCATCCGCTATTTAACCAAAGAAGATATTGACGGCCATCTCATTCATTTACGACGGGCATCTTAGGCGGATTCAGACGTGCCTAGCTTCTTTTAGCCTGACTGGCAATATAATCGGCGGCGGTCATCGCATGATAGGTGATATCCGGCACGCCAAGATCGACGGGTTCCGGATCGATAATATCAATGGGTATCCGGCGTGCCACCGCCATGCGCAGAGCAATCGCCGTTATATTGACGCTGAAGGATGTACCAATAAACACCATAGCTTCGGCCTGATCCATCCAGCTTTCGGCCTCACTCATACGGTATAGATCAGTATAAAATTCGTCAAACAGCAATACATAGGGTTTCAGCGATACGCCCATTTCTGGCGTTTTTTTACGGGAACTGATTTTGAACTGGTCAAGCAAGGCCTGTGTCAAGCGTTCGTCATCATCCTGATCGAGTGCCGCGACAGGTTCCCATGGCGCATCGATGAGCGCAATATCGCCGCCGCCGCTGAATGACTGTTCGTGCAATGAAGTGACCTTATCAAGCCGTCCGTGGATCGAGATGTAATCACGGTTGCCTGCCTTGCCATCAAGACCATCTATATTTTGGGTCATCAGTTGTTTATCTGCAAGCCAGCTATGCACCACATTCGGGGCAACATTGCGGTAGCTGGCAAAGCGCCGATAATACCACAACAAAAATTGACCCGGATCGTTCATATACATGGCGCGGGTGGCCATTTCCTGTGGGGTGTAATTATGACTTCCGATTGTCCAGAACCCGTCTTCGCCGCGAAAGGTGGGGATGCCACTATCAACGCTAACACCTGCGCCCGTAATATATAAAACAGTCATTGCATGTCCATTTCCAAGCGATCAGACCATCGCCATATTCGGTTCAGTCAGTTTCATCCCAGCGGTCAGCCGCCACATCGTCCGATAAGCGCGCTTCGACCCAGCTTTCACCTGCCTTATCTTCGGCTTTTTTCCAGAAAGGCGCTTTGGTTTTCAGATAATCCATAATGAAGCTGGCACCAGAAAAAGCAGCGTCACGATGCGCCGCCGCCACACCGACAAAGACAATATTATCTTCTGGCAATAAACGACCAACACGATGAATGACCGTGACACCCGCCAAAGACCAGCGATCCCTAGCCGTTTCAATAATGGTGGTGATTTCCGCTTCGGTCATGCCCGGAAAATGTTCCAGCGTCAGGGCAGTGATTTCAGCCCCGTCATCATCGCCGCGAACCGTGCCCGTAAAGGTTACAATGGCACCCACCGCACGTGCTTTTAGCGCATCATGCTCGGCAGCAATATCAAAATCAGCTTCGGTGATCCGCACATCCATGACCGCGCCCATAATCACAAACCTCGCTCGGCAAAGGGCAGAAAGGCCAATGGCATGCCGACCACAACACCTGTATTATCTAGCGGAATTTCAACAAGCCCATCAGCCCCTGTCAGAGATGATATAACACCTGCACCGCGGCGTCCATGAAGCTGAATTTGTTGATTTTTTCCTGAACCTTGAAGTGTTGCGCGAAGATATTCAGCACGACCAGGTTGCTTTTTATGGTTAAAGCCGGCAGGCACTGTTACCTGGACGGGATCACGCACGATCCCCCCTGCCAGCTTATCGAGAAGCGGCAAGATCAAAAGCTTGGCACAGACAAAAGCCGCGACCGGATTACCAGGCAGACAGAAAATAAATTTATCACCAACGCGGCCAACCGCCATCGGGCGTCCAGGCTTCATGGCCAGCCGCCATAGGGCGCATTCAGCACCCACCTTTTTCATCGCCGCCTGTGTATGATCTTCAATCCCATCTGATGCCCCGCCGGATGAAATGACAATATCACTATGCGCAAGGGCCGCTTGATAGGCGCTGGCCAACGTGTCACGATCATCGGCAACAATACCGCCATCATGTATATGCAACGCTTCACCCGCAAATGCCGCCATCAACATCGGGCGGTTTGCATCATAAATCTGGCCAGTTGCTGAAGAATTGTCTGTCGCCATAACATCAATGAGTTCATCACCTGTCGAGAGCACCGTTGCCGATAGCCTGTTTTGCACAGCGATCATGGTGTGACCTGCCGCCGCCAGCTGGCCAATCATGGGCGCATAGATGCGTGTGCCAGCAGAGAGGATCATCTCACCCACCGCCAGATTTTCCCCAGCGGGTCGGTTATTCGCGCCTGTTGTCAGCATCTTGTTCAGACGGACAGTACTATCTTGGTGGGGGCTATCTTGGCGGGTGCAATCTTCATGCATGGCAACGGCGTTGACACCATCCGGCATTACCGCCCCCGTATAGATTTCAACCGCTTGGTCTTTGGCTATGGGGCCGTGAAAAGGGTGGCCAGCGCGCGCCTGTCCAACAATGGGAAACAGATGGTCAGGATTTGCCGCCAGCGTTTCAGCATAGATCGCATAGCCATCAACCGCCGCATTCGCCGTTGCAGGCAAATTGACCATGCTGATGATGTCAGATGTCGCAAACCGCCCGATTGATGCCAGCAATGGCACATTTTCATGCGCTGAACGCGGCACAATATCGCTGAGCAAATTAGCACGGGCAATATCAAGTGGCGTCGTTTCCGGATGCATCGGTCAGGTCTGTGGGGTCTGTGGGGTCTGTGGGATTTGCGCCTGATCGCCAATGAATCCGGCAATCGCGGCAATATCATCAAGATCAAAACAAGGTAGCGGACAATCGGCCAAAGGCGCATCGCTGGCCACCGCCAGAATATGTGGATCATGCGGATGCAATAGCGGCTTGCCCACCGCGGCGCGGTAAATTTCTATCTTGCGGATCGCAAAGGCCTTGAAACCTTCGACAATGACAATATCGGCAGGATCAAGCCGCGCCAGCAAAACATCAAGCCCCGGTTCATCTGCCCCGTCATGCTCGCTGAACAAGGCTGCTCGGCTGGCCGATGATACCAGCACCTGACGCGCACCTGCCGCACGATGACGGTAACTGTCCTTGCCAGGCGTATCAGCGTCAAAATGGTGATGCGCATGTTTGATCGTTGCCACATTCAACCCCAATGACACCAGATGCGTAATCAGCTTTTCGACCAGCGTGGTCTTGCCAGCCCCCGACCATCCTGCCAGCCCGAACACGGTGCCATGCCGGCCTGTATCAAGAAGCGGTGCTTGCCGTGATGCCAAGTTTGTTTGCATCATTGTCATCTAGCCACCTGTTACATTCATGTGCCGCCCAACGGTGGCTGTTTCACGACGGCTGATGATGAAATCATGCCCTTTGGGTTTGCGGCCAATAGCCTCAATGATCGCCGCATCAAGACCCGCTTCGCCATGCTGGCGCAAGGCTGTGGCCAGATCGGCATTATCATCCTGTCCCAAACACATATAAAGCTGTCCTGTACAGGTCACCCGCACACGGTTGCAGGATTCACAAAAATTATGCGTCAGCGGCGTGATAAAGCCAAGCTTGCGTCCGGTTTCCTCAACGGTGACATAGCGGGCAGGCCCCGGGGTTTGAAAATCGCTTTCGATCAAGCTAAACCGTTTGGCCAGAGAGGTGCGGACAAGCGACAAAGGCAAATATTGGTCAATCCGGTTTTCATTACCAATATCACCCATCGGCATGACTTCGATAATGGTCATGTCAAAGCCCTGATCGCCGCACCAGGCGACCATGTCACCAAGTTCGTCTTCATTCACACCTTTGAGCGCAACCGCATTGATTTTAATATCCAATCCGGCAGAACGTGCTGCCGCCAAGCCATCAAGCACTTTGGCCAGATTGCCCCAGCGGGTGATGGTGGTAAACAGATCGGGATTCAAAGTATCAAGCGAGATATTTAGCCGCCGCACCCCCGCTTCGGCCAGATCATCAGCCATTTTGACAAGCTGGCTACCATTGGTGGTGATGGTCAATTCGTCTAGCGTACCATCCTTTACCGACGCGCCCAGATTGCGAATCAGATGCATGATATTCCGGCGCACCAACGGCTCGCCTCCTGTCAGGCGGATTTTGCGCGTCCCCATCGCCATAAAGCGGCGACAGACAATTTCCAGCTCTTCAAGCGTGAGCAATTCGGCCTTGGGCAGAAAGGTCATTTCTTCGGCCATGCAATAGACACAGCGGAAATCACACCGATCGGTAACCGACAGGCGGATATAATCAACCATGCGTCCGAACGGATCGATCAACGCATTTTTCGGTGCCGCCATATCCGTGGCCGCTGCCGGATTGTCTATCAAACCCATGCCGTGTCATCCCTTTGCTGTTCTTGCAACATAATGCAGAGGGCAGATAAAGGCTAGGCATGATCGTGCGGGTTTTTCACACGGTCTAAAACAGCTTTAACCGACGCTATTGCGGTTTGGCAGGTGGTTGATGGCTGGTTTTATGGGCGGTTTGGCAAGCTATTTGCCACGCTGAAAATGGGTATCGATTGAACTATCGCCGCGGCTCAGGTAGCGTAACCCTCGCATCTATAGATATGAAGGTTACCCCATGAACAGCACCAATAATGCGGCCAATAATCCAGTCGTTACATTCCTGACCAGCCGCCGATCGGTCACCGCCAAGACTATGGCGCCCGGACAGGTGAGCCGCGCCGACCTTGACGCGATATTGACCGCCGGATTACGCGTACCCGATCATGGCGCGCTGAAACCATGGAAGCTGGTGGTTTTGCAAGGCGATATTCGCAAGACGCTGGATGAAGAGGTTATTCTGGCCGAATTCATGCGCGAAAATCCCGATGCCGAAGATAAATTTATCGAGATTGAAACAGCCCGCCTGCAA
>JABJBD010000211.1 GCA_018668795.1 Candidatus Puniceispirillum sp.
GCTTTACGTGCCGCTGGTCAAAGCTTTGGGATTTGATCTTGTGTGGTACGGGGTGCTTTATACAATTACCTGTCAGATTGCCTATATGACGCCGCCATTCGGGTATAATCTGTTTTTGATGAAAGCGATGGCACCGCCTAGTATCAGCATCATTGATATTTACCGGTCGGTCATCCCATTCGTATTCGTGATGGTGTTGGCTCTGATTATGGTCATGGTGTTTCCAGAAATTGCGCTGTGGTTACCAGACTATGTCTATAATAAATAAATCGATCACTATGCCAGTCTGATTGTGTGGCATTTGAAAAGGGAATAACAGCTTATGAAACCTAATCTATCCTTTGACGCGTTAAAAAAGCAGGTTGCCGACGGACAAATTGATACAGTCATTGCCGCCTTTCCAGATATGCAGGGACGTTTGATGGGTAAACGGTTTCATGCGCAATATTTTGTCGAAACCGCATGGGAAGAAACGCATTGCTGTAATTATCTTGTCGCGACCGACATGGAAATGGAGACAGTCGAAGGCTATAAGTCAACAAGCTGGGAGTCTGGCTATGGTGACTACATTATGCGCCCCGATATGGATACGTTGCGCTTGACACCTTGGCTTGATGGAACGGCATTGGTGCTGTGTGATCTGCTGGATCATCATACGCATGATCTGGTGCCGCATGCGCCGCGTTCGGTATTGAAAAAACAGCTGGCAAGACTGGCCGATTACGGGCTGAAAACAGCCAGTGCGACCGAACTGGAATTTTTTGTGTTCCGTGAAAGCTTTGATGCGATGCGCGACAAAGGCTATCGCGACATGACCCCGATCAGCGCCTATAACGAGGATTATCATATTTTCCAGACCACCAAGGAAGAAGGACTGATGCGCCAGATCCGGAATGGGTTGTTTGGTGCAGGTGTGGCGGTTGAAAACACCAAAGGCGAGGCCGATGCCGGTCAGGCGGAAATAAATATCCATTATTCGGATGCTTTATCGATGGCGGATACGCATGTGCTGGTCAAAAATGCGGTAAAGGAAATCGCCTTTTTAAATGACCGCGCGGTAACGTTTCTGGCCAAATGGCATCATGATGCGGCAGGGTCTTCCAGCCATATTCACCAGTCATTATGGACCGAGGATGGTAAGCCAGCCTTTTTTGATGAATCCGCTCCAAATGGCATGTCCGAATTGATGCAACATTATCTGGCGGGTTTGCTTGCCCATGCTAGTGAAGTTACCTACTTCCTGGCGCCTTATATCAATTCCTACAAGCGCTTTGCCAAAGGCACCTTTGCACCGACTAAGGCGATTTGGTCTGTTGATAACCGTACCGCGGGCTATCGTGTGGTGGCACCCGATACCAAAGGTGTGCGCGTTGAATGCCGTGTTGGTGGATCGGATCTGAATCCGTATCTGGCATTGGCGGCACAGCTAGCCGCCGGACTGGCAGGAATTGATGCCAAACACAAGCTAGAGCCAGAATTTAACGGTGATGCCTATAATGCCGAGTCAGCACGGTCGATCCCTGAAACCCTGCGTGAAGCCACGGCCGCGCTTGATGGGTCGCATATGCTACGTAGCGCAATGGGTGACGATGTGATCGATCACTATGTCCGCGCCGCACGCTGGGAACAGGAAGATTTTGACCGCAAAGTGACGGATTATGAAGTTGCCCGTGGATTTGAACGAGGCTGACATGTCATCATATCTGAAATGTATTTCACCGATCGACGGATCGATTTATACCGAGCGCCCCCTGATGGAAAAGGCGTCAGCCTTTGCGGCTGTCAAACGCGCCAAGCAAGCCCAGAGGGCATGGGCAGCGCGCCCGCTTGACGAACGGGTGGCGATTATCCGCGATGCGGTAGAGCATATTGGTGAGATGAATGACGACATTATCCCTGAACTGGCATGGCAGATGGGACGTCCAGTACGCTATGGCGGTGAATTTGGCGGCTTTAACGAACGGGCCAGCTATATGGCCGATATTGCCGCACAGGCGCTTGCCCCCATCACAATTGAGGATAGTGACAGCTTTACACGCTATATTAGGCGCGTACCGCATGGCGTCGTGCTGGTCATTGCCCCTTGGAATTATCCCTATATGACAGCGATCAATACGGTAGCGCCAGCCTTGATTGCAGGTAATGCGGTGATGTTGAAACATGCGTCGCAAACGCCGCTAGTAGGTGAAAGGCTGGCACAGGCGTTTCACGCCGCCGGCATACCCGAAGATGTGTTTCAGAATGTGTTTTTAGGGCATGATGTGACAGCTGAACTGATCGCGGCCAAATCGTTCGGCTTTGTCAATTTTACCGGTTCGGTAAGCGGGGGCAGACATATTGAAACAGCGGCGGCAGGTACCTTTACCGGGCTGGGCCTAGAACTTGGCGGCAAAGACCCTGGCTATGTTATGGAAGA
>JABJBD010000001.1 GCA_018668795.1 Candidatus Puniceispirillum sp.
CAATGGTGGTGGGGGTAGGATTCGAACCTACGTACGCTACGCGGGCAGATTTACAGTCTGCTGCCTTTAACCACTCGGCCACCCCACCGGATTGCCTTTACAACCTGCACCTTTTGTCTTGCGAAAAAATGAAGGTCTTGCGAATTAAAAAGTACGAGCCACTTTGTCAACAAAGAAGTCATATAATGAGCCCAAAAAGCAGTAAAAAACGACCCAAGGCCAAAAGCCCAGGCAAAAACCCGCCTTTTGAGCATTCAAAAGCCACATCGGGAACATCAGGCCGAAGCGGATCAAAAACCCCGCGTCGGGGAGGATCAGGGGGGCAAAATAGCGATATTCAGGTCAAGGCCGCCCCGAAACCACCACAAGGTGGCTATTTTCTGTGGGGACGCCATGCCGTAGCCGCCGCACTGGCCAATGCCGATCGCCGTATCGCCGCGCTGTATGTGACAGATCACAGTCAGGACAGCTTTGACGACATGCGCAAGACATTGCCGAATATTAGGCAAGCCGAACTGCCCGAAGCCCGATCGATTGACCGGCGGCGACTTGATGCCATTGGCGGGCATGATACCGAAAAAGCTGTGCATCAAGGCATGGCAGCGGCGGTATGGCCGCTGGAACCACCACATCTGGATGATTTTCTGGCGCATATAGAAGATAGGCGCGTGCGTATCATCATGCTGGACCAGATTTCCGACCCGCGAAATGTTGGTGCGATTTTACGCTCGGCGCGCGCTTTTGGCTGTGCGGGCATCATCACCACGCACCGCAATGCACCTGAAGAAAATGGCGCCCTTGCCCGTACGGCAACCGGCGCGCTTGAACATATTCCTATCATACGGGTGGTGAATCTGGCACGCGCGATAGAAAGTCTGCAAGACCATGATGTCACCGTCGCCGGACTGGCAGGCGACGGCAATATGGATGTTAGCGCATTGGCTGATTTTCCGCGGCTAGCCATCATGCTAGGTGCCGAAGGGCCAGGTTTACGCCGACTGAGCCGCGAACATTGCGATCATCTTGTGCGTATCAATATCGCAGATGACGCCGACAGTTTGAATGTATCAATCGCCGCCGCTATCGCGCTATATGCGGCCAAAGGATGATAGCGTAGCTGATAAGCCTAACGTAAATGCGCACATCGCCCACGCTCGTTATAAAAGGATCGGATTTGTGATGCCGGACGCCCGCGCAGATATGCTGGGGCGGGGCAATCAATCGCGTCGGAATCATGCATGGCTGAAGACTGTATCCATGGGGCTTTATCCTGTCCGATAGGGCGGGCGCATTCGGCGGCTCTTTCGGCGCGCGAAATGCCAATATCGTCAAGCGCGCGATCATCAAGCGTGGCTAGCTGGCAACGTGATTTATACAGCGCCATCGCATGGCGATACCGTGTCCATACAGACCATAGACTGTGCCGCGATCGCTGAAAGGCAGCAATGATCTGCTTTTTTAACATATTGTAAATATATAACATTTCTTGATCCTTTCCATTTCGTTATGTGATGAGAAGATTTCATCATTTTCTTTGATGATTTTGGTTAATGCCGCCTAGTTTGTGAAATGAATGATTGTGCGCTCATACATAAGGAGATGTGATATGTACCGAAATCTGGATATGACGGCGTTGCGCTCTTTCGTCACCGTGGCCGATACAGGCGGCGTCACACGCGCGGCAGGCAAGCTACATGTCACGCAGTCAGCCGTATCAATGCAGCTTAAAAGATTGGAACATTTGCTGGATACCGACCTGATAGAACGATCAGGTCGCGGGGTCAGCCTGACAGCACAGGGTGAACAGTTACTTGGCTATGGGCGGCGGATGCTGGCGTTAAATGACGAAGCCTGGGGGCGGCTAACGCATGACGCCTATGAAGGGAATATTAATTTTGGTGTTCCCCCTGATATTATATACCCCCATATTCCAGAAGTGTTGCGCCAGTTCGCGACTGCCTTTCCTAGGGTGAATGTAAAACTGAATTCTGACGCATCGCTGACACTAAAACGTGACCTTGCGCATGGTCAGGCCGATATTATTCTGACCACTGAAAAAAAGGCTGACGCTGATGCCGAACTGTTACAGCGCACGCCCCTGCGCTGGTATGGTGCCGTGGGTGGTGCGGTCTGGAAAAAGCGGCCTCTTCAGCTTGCCTATCAACCAAGCTGTATTTTCCGAAGCGAAGCCATAGCCACATTGGAACGGCATGATATTACCTGGGACATCCCTATTAACAGTAACGACTATCAGAATATTATGGCCTTTGTCAGCGCAGACCTGGCGGTCACGGCGGTGCTGGAAGGCACCCATAATCCAAGCTGGGATATAATACCCGCCGAAGCCGGACTGCCACCTTTGCCCGACTATGGCATCTTTATGTATGTTGCCGAGGGTGGCCAAGATATGCTGGTGCAGGAGTTGGCGCGGTTTGTCAGGCTTTTAATGGGCAAAACGGCACAATAGGCCAAATAGTTTAAACTTTGGCATTGCAAACTGTTGACCCCAGCAAAAACTCTGGTAAAAGACCGTGTAAGTGCTGGCGTGGCTCAATTGGTAGAGCACCCGATTTGTAATCGGGCGGTTGGGAGTTCGAGTCTCTCCGCCAGCACCATTGCTTCACCTACATGACTGATATATAAGCATTTATTGTGCTAATAGGTCAGGTGTCGTACAGAATGACGTACAATCAATCCCCTTAGGTCCGTGTCATGACCAGCAACATGCATGGCTAGTTATTGATGACATGCGTATTATTCATTTGTGTGATTTAAGCTTGTATCATGATACATCAACAGCTTAATAATGTTGGTCATTGGAAAATTCAAAACCACTTCTGGTTTTGGTGAAATGGAAATGCAATGTGGACTTGGTTACGCACGATGCCGGCATCAAAACGTGGCGCTGTCCTTCTTGTTACGGGCATCTCTATTTTCGGGTTCTCGGACAATTTGACATTACTGGTTTCCGATCAGGTTGGTGTTGGCCAGTTTCATTTTAGCCGGTCACTTTTCGCTGTTCTAATGGTGGCTCTGCTTGGCAGGGTTTTTGGGCTTTCCGTCATGCCACGTCATTGGAAACCCATGCTGGCCAGAACAGGTTTCATGGTGACATCGATTCTGCTTTATTTCAGCGTCATGCCGATGATGCCTATTGCCGAAGCGGGTGCAGGCCTGTTCACATCACCTATTTTTGTTCTGTTATTTTCAATGATTCTGTTTAAAGAGCGCATTGGTTGGCGCCGCATAATAGCGGTTCTGATTGGCACAATTGGCGTAATTCTGGTTTTACAACCAGGCAGAGATGGCTTTGCCATTTATCATATGTTGCCGATCATCGCGGGGGCGTCTTATGCCATGGGGTCAATCATTACCTATCGGTATCTTCAAGACGAAAGTTCGCTCGCCATTCTGATGAGTTTTATTGTGAGCATTGGATTATGTGGTGCAATCGGGACATCAGCCTTAACACTCTTTCCGGTATCGCCCGATTTGCTAGATCAAGCGCCATTTCTGTTCAGAGGCTGGCAAACTGTCGATGGCGTGTTTTGGTTTTGGATGGCTATCATTGCGGCTGGCGCCTGCGCGGCCTTGTCCTTGATGACGCGCGCCTATCAACTGACCAAAACGAGTTATGCAGCGATCTATGAGTATGCCTATCTTATTTCAGTGGGGTTTTTTGGCTGGCTGTTTTGGGGTGCCGTGCCCAACACGATAAGTGCTCTTGGCATTGCTCTTATCATTGCCGCTGGCGTGATTATCGTGCTGGCACAACAAAAGATGGATGACGCATAAAGCGTCACTGATTGATGTTAGTTCAGCTTTTCAGCAATTTTTGATAGTGTTGAAATTGAAATTATCCTTAATGACTTCAGGATGATGTCAGACGGAAGGATAAGAGGTAGAATCATCCGCAACCACTAGGTTTGACGAAGTTTTTGTAGGTTAAGGAGCCAACTCAGCCAGCTCTCACCCCCCCACAAATAGCAACTTTGATGCCAAAATATGCCAGATGGCGGCACTGGCATGCCTTTAGCGTATATGATTGCTGATAATATCCAGATTTTTAACCGCGTTGATGTTATGGCGCGTGGTTGCGTATTCACCAGCATAAAGGTAGCAAAGGATTTGTTCCTGAAGCGCGGCTTCCTGATTAGGTTCGGTATCCTCGATGGCAACAGCATCTTCGGGTGCAACGCCTAATTTTGTGACTGCAAACCGATAGATGGCACTATTGGGCTTTTCCTCAAGCACGTCCTTTTTTGTTGTGATCAGATCAAAACAAGTAAAGTCAATGTGACGCGACAATGCCTTTGCCAGATTGTCGATATTTCGTTGAGATGTAGTTGTTATGAAGCCAACTTTGATATTTTGCTTGGCACAATTTTCAAGACAACTGACAACACCTTGGCGCGGTGCGATGCCTTTCATCATCAGCGTCTCGAAAAAGACTTCTTTCGCTTGATGAATACTTTGGATCAGATCAGGCGCAACACTTCCACCTGCATATAAGGTCAAACGTTTCACGCCGCCCGGATCGTTAAGAAGTCTGCAATAATTTGCGACATTCCAATACCAATCAAGACCATGCTCGGCAAATGCCATATTATAGGCCTGACGCTGTAATTCAGAGGTTTCTGCAATGACACCAATTGACCCAAACAGTAACGCTTTCATCCCATACCCCAAACAGCGATAAATTAACCGGCATGTTATATAGTAGTTGATGTCTATAGTCGAACCGAATGCGGCATGACATGTTTGCGATAGTTAGTGGTTAGAAAAGCGCATTGATATGGTGGCCACAGAATTTAGTGCCGCGCTGGAAAATCACCCCTAGTATGGGGAAGGCTGTTTCCCTTGAACTGATGGTGAAACTATCATTAGATACCGCATAGATAAGAAGGATATTATGTATCATGCTTACACTCTATTATTCGAAGATGTCCTGTGCCTATGCCCCGCATATATTACTGTATGATGCCGGTGCAGAATTTAACGCCACGCATATTAATTTTGAAACGGGTGAGCAGAACAAGCCAGCCTTTTTGGCGATCAATCCCAAGGGACGCGTTCCAGCTTTGGTCACGCCACAAGGAATCCTCAGCGAGAATCCGGCGATTCTGCTGTATATTGCCCAGTTATATCCAGACAAGCAGTTGGCACCAACCGACCCTTTCTTGCTTGCGCAGGCACAGGCATTTAATATGTTTATCGCTTCAACAGTGCATGTCGCCCATGCGCACCGCCATCGCGGCTATCGCTGGGCAGATGATGAAGCAGCACAGGCCAGCATGAAAGCAAAGGTCACTGATAACATGACCCGCTATGCCCAGATGATTGAGGATCACTATTTCACTGGTCCTTATGTTATGGGCGACAATTATTCGCTATGTGACGCCTATCTGGCACTTATTGTTCGCTGGTTTGGTGGCGACGGTGTAGAGCTGGATCAGTTTCCAAAACTGAAACAACATGACGCGATGATGCGGGCGCGGCCATCGGTGCAGGCGGTCATGCCCCTTTACACATAAACCGCCCATACACGGCCTAAAATATAAGTGATATGCGTCGTTATTATTCTTGTTATGCGGATCAATTCTATGAACATAAGGGACAATATGGCACGGCCAAATAACCGGCGCTATGCTCAGAATCCCGATGAGGACGAAACGGAAGCCGAAATCGAGCTTGTTATCGACCGGACGGCACCGCCAATCGATTTGTTGCGCCCGCATCCCACCTGTTCAACCGAAGAATGGCTGGCCAAGCGTAGTTAGGCGCGGCACTGGCGGGGCATATGTATATCGGGCATCAATCTGGTTCGGCGCCCTATCCGACTTTTGATTGCTGGCCAAAAAAGGAAGCTTCTTTGGGATATTCGGGCATTTCCATTTCGAATGACGTGCTACGCACGCGGCCTGTATAGTGCCCCCGCACAACCTCGCCATCATATTTATGCGGGATGGGATTACGATCCAGCGCAATAGCATCTTCGGCAACATAGGTCACAATATAAAGACAGCGCGCCGCATCAGTCATATTTGGCAATGATCCATGCAACAGACGCGAATGCATCAGACAGGCATCACCCGCTTTACCTGTGCATTTCAGCGCGCCTGCCCTTACATCGGCCTCAATGCCAGCATCAACAGCGCCAGTGAAAACGCCATCCTGCCACAATGAATGAATCGCACCTTTATGGCTTCCGGGCACGACTTCAAGCGGGCCATTGTCCAAGGTAACGTCATCCAGAAAAAACAGTACCGTCATCACATCATCATTCGAATGTGGCTCAAAGGGAAAATCCTGATGATATTTCACCGCAGTGCCTGAACCAGGCAATTTCAGATTAATTTTAGTGGCATGCAGCTTTATGTTAGGTGAAAAAATATGCGCGGTCAGATCCAGCGCCGCGTTATTGCGCATCACATCAAGATAGACATCAGACACTTCGATAGGTGCCGAAATACGGCGCAATGCGGGCGTTTCCGGGCTGTGGCTTGTTGGTTCAACATCAAAACGGGGGCGCCCGTCAGCGATGCGTCCATAGTTTTTTTTATAGTTTCGTGACTCATCAACCCATTCACGCAATTGTGCATTCATATCCTGCACTTGTTGCGCGGTAAGCGCGTCTTGCATCATGACAAAACCGTCACGTTCAAAATCATGCTTATATGTTTCAAAAATATGACCTGTCATCACACGACCCTCCATATCTGATAGCTATATTTTGTTTATCGTAAATTATACAGATTTCAAAGCTTTGCTGTAGGGCATAGCGTTTTTATATGGCAAAAATCAGGTTTCGGCGCGTGTCGTCCAATAGTCAGACCCGTAATCATGCAGAATTTCAGTACCCGCTTTAATATCGCACAGGGCTGAAAAACGGACAAACCGGTTATCGTCATCATCAATCTGCCATTCGGCGTTGGCCGGATTGCCATGATTATAAACCATGCCGCATCCCATGACGCACAAATAGTCATTTGGGTCATCCGGACTGGTAAACAGATAATCATTCAATCGGTTCGTGCTTTGCAGATCATCATCGTCAATCACAAGATAAAAGCATCGTTCGATGGTGCTTCCAGCGGCGATATCCTCTACAGCAAAAACACCAAGCCCGTGGAGCGGTGAATCCTTGATAGTGATTTTCATAAGCAACCTCGCAAGAAACGTGACTTGTTGTGGAACGATCACATCGCAAGGTCAAGAGCGGGTTAAGAATGTGACCAGAAAAAACCCCTGGTCTGTAAAACAGCCAGGGGAAGTTAACGGAGATTCGGCAAGGAGCGCATGGAAACTGGAGAGTAACCGGATTGGAGGGAGGAGCGCTCCTTGCAAGGGCTTTATGCGCGCATACCGTGCCAAAAAGAAGTGCTAGTTATGCAATGTGGTGATGCAAAAATTGCATCGCTCTGTTTATAGCAGGTTAGATTTACATACAGGTTAAAATGGGCGTACATCATATCCGGCAATCGGGAAATGCACCGCCACCGGCCCTGTTTCCAGCGAATCATGATCGATAGACACGCGGGTAGCATCAAGATAGCGCAAAGTGCCTGTTACCTGTGGGTCAGCGTTCGTGCCATGCGGTTGAATGGCGACCCTATGCCCTTCTTTCATGCCAGCAGTAAAAGGCACCGAAACCCCCGTTGGTGAGGCTGGGTACGTAGCTTTGGCGATCGCAATTGCATCCTCGCCCGATAGATCAGTGCTGGCACCTTCACCAATATCAGCAAGAGCAGCTTCAAGTTTGCAGACCTGTTCAAATGGCCCAAGGAACCCCGGCCCACCTTCCCAGCGGCCACGTAAAAACCACGCAATATAACCTATTGCCGCATCAGCGTAGCAGGGCGTGTCACCGTTCAGAAATACACCATCGCTGGCGACAAGCTGGAATTCAGCCAAAGCCAGACAAGCCTGAAGACGCAATAATACGCTAGGCAACGCCGCACGCAGGCTTTCAGGTGACCAGTCTTTTTCAAAATAAAGCGCACCACGATCAGCAATAAATTCGGCAGGCGCTGTATCCAGCGCATTGGTGATAACCACGCGTACAGCCAGATCAAAAAGTGTGCTTTCAGCCCAAGACGTCATCATCATCGAACGACCTGTCACCCCATCCGGAAACAGGCTGTTTGGACAGCCATGTTCTTGCAAGGCACGGACTATATTCTGGCTGTCACAATATATGTCAGCCCCAATCTGCAACACCGGTGTCCGGCGATACCCCGCTGTCAGCGGCATCAGCAGAGGTTTAGGCGGAATGCGCGGAATTTCGACACTTTGCCATGTTGCGCCTGCAATGCCCAATGCCATGCGTGTCTTGTGCGCAACGGGGGATTGTGGGTAATGATGAA
Source organism: Candidatus Puniceispirillum sp. (assembly GCA_018668795.1). Lineage (GTDB taxonomy): Bacteria > Pseudomonadota > Alphaproteobacteria > Puniceispirillales > Puniceispirillaceae > Puniceispirillum. Next base: position 8,367 of record JABJBD010000001.1, read on the forward strand.
GGATCAGCGACATGACAGGCTCCGGATATTTATGAATGATTGTACGCGCATAGTTTAGAACGCGCCGCTATCGATAGGAAAGACAAAACCCCTTTTGCCAGCATAAATCAGGTGATTGATGCCATCATCTAGTTCGGCAAAAGCTTTTCGATGGCGTTACGTATTTTCTGTGCGTCTGGCGCGGTGGTCGATGCAAACCAAGTAACGAAATTGCCCTCAGTATCAATCAGATGTTTATAAAAATTCCATCGTGGCATCGCCAGCTTTCCGCCAGCTTTGCGAACCCACTGATAATAGGGATGCATATCTGGCCCAGTTGCCGAAACCTTTTCCGTCATCGGAAAATCAATACCGTAATTTATGTCACAGAATTGTTTGATCTGGGTGTTAGCCCCCGGTTCCTGACCGCCGAAATCATTGCTTGGCACGCCAATCACCACCAGACCACGCGCACGATAGCTTTCCCATAATGCCTGCAAAGCCTTGTATTGTGGCGTGAAACCACATTGCGACGCTGTGTTGACAAGCAGAATTACCTTGCCGCGATAATCAGCAAGATCAAGCGTGCCACCGTCAATATTTTCAAAGGTAACATCATGAGCGTTCTTGGCATGTGCAGGCATTGCAGGCTCCATTACAAAAGTGGCTGACACCATTAAAATACCCCAAATATGGGCAATGCCCATAATAGATATACGCCGTTTCATACCAGCTTTGTGTGATACGCGACTCATCATTCTGCTCTCATAAACATTAAATTCATTAACGCTTATATAATGGCGTTGCAAATCGTCACAAGGTGGCCATTTGGCAAAAGTAAATTGAGGATTCAAATATGGATGATGTATCAATCACGCGCTTATGGAAAACCTTTACCACCGAGGTTGTGGACATTAGCCATATTGTTTTTGATGTCGCCGTGACAACAGTCACATATGTCAGCCATTTCATTGCTGAAAATCTGGCTTTAATTATCGATATGGTGACGTCATTTCTTGAGAACTGAAGCGGTGA
>JABJBD010000099.1 GCA_018668795.1 Candidatus Puniceispirillum sp.
ATTGGTGATTTTTCACTGGCTTGTTTGGCTGACAACGACTTTCTAATAGTTGGGTCGGGTATTGCTGAAAACTATCATATGCGGTGGTTTCTGTCGCATTTGCCTGATGACGGTTCGGTGACGGTTACATCTCATAATCTGGGGCTTGTAGGGCTAACGCTTGCTGGACCAAAAGCGCGTGACGTTCTTCAAGCCTGTACATTTGATGATGTGTCACATGCGGCAATGCCATTCATGGCAGTTCGCAAAATGGATATTGGTATGGTGCCAGCCATTGTTGGCCGGGTCAGCTACACGGGTGACCTAGGCTATGAAATTTGGGTTAAGCCCGAATATTTGGCTACTTTATTTGATCAATTCATGTCGGCTGGTGCGGATCATGACATTAAATTATTTGGTGCACGCGCCTTGAATGCTTTGCGGCTGGAAAAAAATTTTGGCTCATGGGGACGCGAATATAGGCCCATTTATGGGGCTGTCGAAACGGGGCTTGATCGCTTTGTTGCCTATGACAAGGATGCGGACTTCATTGGCAAGGCCGGGGCACTTGCCGAACGTGAATCTGGTGGCAAACTGCGGTTATGCAATTTTGTTGTCGATGCCAAAGATGCCGATGTGATTGGTGATGAACCTATTTCTCATGCAGGCAAAGTCGTTGGTTGGGTAACATCGGGTGGCTTTGCACATGCATCTGGCGTGTCTATGGCACAGGGATATGTCCCAAAAGAGCTTGTCGATGAAAGTGATGGCTGGCAAATCGAACTGCTTAGTGAACAGCTGAACGCACGGCTACAGCGCGAACCTCTGTTTGATGCCAATGCCGGACGAATGCGAAGCTAGATCAGGGCGCCAGCGTCAAGCGCACGGGCAAATATCTGGTTATCAATATTACCGCCTGACGCCACTGCGATAACAGTCTTAGCACCTGCAGGATATTGTCCATCCAGTGCCGCCGCCAATGCCACAGCACCGCCCGGTTCAATAATGATCTTCAGATACTTAAACGCTGTAGCAATGGCCCGTAGTGCCAGTTCGTCGCTGACAACAGCGCCACCTGTCAAATTTTTACGATTGATAGCAAAGGTCATTTCGCCTGGTTGAGGTGTCACAATGGCATCACAGATTGATTTTTTTGATATATCGGCAGTCTGAATAGCCCCGCTTTCCAGCGATCGTTTGGTGTCGTCGTAATTGACAGGTTCCGCAGACCAAATATCAATATCTGGAAAGGAGGATTTCATGGCAATACTTGTTCCGGCAATCAATCCGCCGCCGCCACAACAGCATATCAGGGCATCGGGCGTGATATTCATGGCCACGCATTGGGCGGCGATTTCATGACCAACAGTGCCTTGTCCGGCGATAATGCGAACATCTTCATAAGGGCGCACTAACGCGGCGTCATATTTTTTGGTAATGGCCTCGCCAATGTCTTCGCGGCTTTCTGAATAGCGGTCATAATAGACAACTTCAGCGCCAAAGGCGCGTGTACCCTCAACCTTGTTCACGGGAGCGTCTTCGGGCATCACGATGGTTGCTTTGATGCCACGGCTGGCGGCGGCGCGAGCAACGCCCTGCGCATGGTTACCACTTGAATAGGCAACCACATGTTTTACGTTGTCATCAAGCGACCAGATCACATTACTGGCACCACGCAATTTGAATGCGCCGGTATGTTGCAGGCACTCGGCCTTTACCAAAAGCCTTATGCCCAGCAGATTGTTCAAAAGTGGTGATTCCATCAATGGCGTCTTTATCGTATGTGGTGCAATACGAACAGCCGCTTCGGCAATCGTCTGCGCGGTTATTCTTAAAGCCGCATCGGGGGTTTGTTCGATTGCAGATATGTTGTCTGTCATATTGTTCCTCAGGCCACATAAATAAAACTTGATACACCCTAGAAATATTAGCAGTCAGGCGCAAGCAGATAGCCAATCAATCACCTGATGCTGTTTTGGTGCTTGAGTTTGCAGTCATGCGCGCCTATTTTGGTGGCTTGTTAACATAAAGGATAAATAAATGACTAATTCCGCGACATTACCGCAATTTGCTGGATCGTTCACCGCGCTTATCACACCTTTTGCCAATGGCAAAATCGATGAAGCTGCGTTCCGCAAACTTGTGGACTTTCAGATCGAAAGCGGAACCAATGGTCTTGTGCCAGTTGGCACCACAGGCGAGTCGCCCACTTTGTCGCATGAAGAGCATGACCGGGTTGTTGAACTATGCATCGAACAGGCGGCAGGCCGGGTACCTGTTATCGCTGGAGCTGGGTCAAACAGCACTGCCGAGGCCGTGCGTCTGGCCAAGCATGGCGCTGATGCTGGTGCTGATGGGGTGTTAATTGTTAGCCCCTATTACAACAAGCCAACGCAAGAGGGGCTTTACCGTCATTTTACCGCTGTTGCTATGGCGGTTGATGTGCCGGTGATCGTGTATGATATTCCTGGCCGCTCAATCGTGCGGGTCAGCGATGATAATCTTTTACGTATGGCCAAAGATTACAGCAATATCTGTGGCATCAAAGACGCGACCAGCGACGTGGCAAGGCCGACAAAACTACAAACATTGCTTGGCAATGGGTTTGCCCAATTGTCGGGTGAAGATGCGACAACCTTGCCCTTTTTGGCAGCCGGAGGTCATGGGGCTATTTCGGTAACCTCGAACATCGCGCCAAAGCTGGTGTCCCAGATGCATCTCGCATGGCAAGCAGGCGATATTAAAACCGCACAAGCGATCAATGCCCGCCTTATGCCGGTGCATGATGCCATGTTCTGTGAAGCAAGCCCTGGTCCAGTCAAATATGCTGCCGAACTTATGGGTATTTGTTCAGCAGAAACACGTCTCCCACTATGCGAGATTGCCGAAGACAGTAAATCACATGTCAAAGCCGCTTTGCGCAGTGCCGGCTTGATGAATTAGACAGCTATCCAGTTAGGTAAATCAAATGGCCTCTGGGCATATATCAACGGGTCGTATCGCTGAAAATCGAAAAGCACGGCATGAATATGAGATTGAAGACCGTATTGAAGCTGGTTTGATTCTGCTTGGCAGTGAGGTCAAATCGCTTCGTACTGGCCGTGCCAGCATCGCCGAATCATATGCTGGCGAGGATAGCGGGCGGTTGATGCTTTTCAACGCTAATATTCCTATTTATGAACCTGCACGGGTTAATCATGAACCAAAACGTCCTCGAGAATTGCTGGTCAAGGCACGCGAGCGCAATAAACTTTTGGGTTTGATCCGGCGCGAAGGTATGACATTGGTGCCGCTCAGCCTTTATTTTAACGATAAAGGTCTTGCGAAAATTACGGTTGGCCTTGCGAAAGGTCGCAAGAAACAGGATAAACGACAGGCGGCAAAGGATCGTGACTGGGGTCGTGACAAAGCCCGTCTATTGCGCGCTAAAAATTAATTTTATGAATTAATTTCATTTTTTATCATGTTGAAAATATTAAAAAACATGTCATCAGTCAGGCGTTTTGTCTGGGTGTTGTATCGTGAACAATGATACGAACTAATAAGCTGCACATCACGGGTTTTGGCATCCGCAGTCATCATGCTAATTCGGTGGTGGCTGGCATGTGCAAAGGGATAGTCCGCACATCGAAGGTCCGTTGCACGTAGAACCGCATCATGCGCAAGCCGGCCTAGCGCCAAAATCGCGTTGATATTGGGCATTGCCATGATTTCATCGACTAAGAACGGGCGGCAATTATGGGCTTCTGCCGCGGTTGGTTTATTTTGTGGCGGGACGCATCTTACAGCATTTGTAATTCTGACATCGTCAAGCGTCACACCATCACCTGCATGGCCGCCATAATGCCCATGTGCCAAGCCAAACTGGTTTAGCATCTTGAAAAGATAACCACCTGCTGAATCACCGGTAAAAGGACGACCAGTCGCATTTGCCCCTTTCAAACCCGGGGCAAGCCCGACAATCAGTATCCGCGCATCCAAGCTGCCCATCGCATCAACAGGTGCATTATGCCATTCGGGATGCGTTTTGGTATGGGTTTGTAGATATTCTCGCAAGCGCGGACATAATGCACAATGTGCAGGCGGCGGTGTAAAAGGTGAACCCTTAGGCGTCATTGGTAGCTTTTACAGGTGATTTTGAAGACGATTTAGACCCGTTTTTTGAAATATCTGATGCAATATCGGCCATGTCGATATAAACATCAGCCATACGGCGCAACTGATCGGCAACCATAGGCGGCGAGGTCTTATTTGTTGAAACAACCGTTGTCCGAACGCCAAGTGCCTGAACATCTTCAAGTAAGCGGCAAAAATCACCATCGCCAGAAAATAAAATCGCATGATCTATATGCGGCGCCAGTTTCAGCATATCCAGCGCCAACTCCATGTCCATGTTCCCTTTCAGGCGGCGTTTTCCGGTTTCCTCATCTATAAATTCACGTGTTAATTTGCTCACCACCGCATAGCCATTATAATCTAGCCAATCGACCAGCGGCCGAAGTGAAGAAAATTCCTGATCTTCTGGGATTGCAGTATAATAATAGGCGCGGATAAGATTGGTTTCTTTGGCAAAATAGGCGCGCATACGGGCAAAATCTATGTCCAGATTAAGCCCTTTGGCGGCGGCGTAAAAGTTAGATCCATCAATAAATAATGCTGTTTTATCCATCTGTAAAAAATCCTTAAATAAATAATAGATAACAATAAAAGCTGTTTGTAATTTTATGCTAATAATAAATGCATAAAGGCGGTCTTTTTTCTAAAAAAATAAAGCGACTTATATATTCAAGATGCCTATAACATCGTCAGCCCATGCCTAAACACTCAGCAGACACAATTTGCATTCATCGGCATTTAGCTTTTTGGGGATTAACATGCAGACAACAGATATATATCTGGGTATTGGGGCCAACCTAACACCTGATGGCTTTGATAGCCCGCAAGCTGGCTGTGAAGCTGCGCTTGACGCCTTGTCAGCTAAAGACATTGACGTGCAGAAGATTTCACGCTGGTTTGAATCAGCCCCGGTACCCATTTCCGATCAGCCTTGGTTTAAAAATGCAGTTGTTCATGCCACCACAACACTGAATGCTGCTGATACGCTGGCCGCTTTACATGAGGTTGAGACGCATTTTGGCCGGCAAAGGCGTATCCGTAATGAAGCACGTGTTCTGGATATAGACCTTCTGGATTTTGGCGGTATGCACAGTGACGATATGTCTTTGCAATTACCTCATCCCCGCATGCATCAACGCGCATTTGTCCTGCTTCCCCTTATGGATCTGGTACCCGACTGGGTACATCCGGTGACTGGCAAAACCATCCAGTCATTGATTGATGCTTTGCCTGATGGACAGATAATTAGACCTGTATAAGGCTGATCATCTCAACAAGGGCTTGCGGCATTTTTTTAATTCCTGTAAACAACCGACAATCATTAATTTATTGGGCTGGCTATAGCCGCCAATCGTGGAGACCTGAATGGCACGTGTCACCGTTGAAGATTGCATTGAAAAGATACCAAACCGTTTTGAGCTAGTCTTAACAGCTGGCCAGCGCGCGCGCGGCATTTTGAAAGGCGACATTCCAACCATTGATCGGGATAATGATAAAAATCCTGTGATCGCACTTCGTGAAATCGCTGATGAAACTGTCGATCTTGATGTGTTGTCAGAAGGTTTGATTAAAAAACTTCAACGCCTTTCTGTTCGTGAAGAACAGGAAACACACGATGATGCTGCAATCGCTGCTGAAGTTGACCTGTCCGAAATGGTTGGCGATTATAGTGACGACGAGGCTCAGGAAAGCGGCATGCAAATCGGTAGCAGCGAAGAACTGGAAGAAACTGGTTTTGAAGATGTTGACCTTACCGAATTGCAGGGCGAGGATTAAACAAGCCAGCATCATTCAAACAGCCCACAAGGATGCTGGTATTTTGAGTATCGGCGGGGTTTTGGATGATTGAAACGGCAGATCGCATAAAAGACACTATGTCACGCTTCGGCACCTTGGCCGATGCCTCTGTATTGTCTCGTGCATTTGAGTTTGGCAAGAATGCCCATGAAGGCCAGTTTCGCGCCTCAGGCGAACCCTATTACACACATCCGGTAGCTGTCGCCAACATGCTGGCTGGCATGGGTCTTGATCTTGATACCGTCATAACGGCGCTTTTGCATGATACAGTCGAAGATTGCGATGTTTCGCTAGCGACTATTGAAGAGACTTTTGGCGGCAGTGTTGCCCAGCTTGTCGATGGCGTAACCAAACTAAGCCGAATTGGTGTGCAAAATCAGCAAAGCACAGCTCAGGCTGAAAATTTTCGAAAATTACTTCTTGCGATGAGCGAAGATGTTCGCGTCTTGCTGGTTAAACTTGCTGACCGTACGCATAATATGCGCACATTATCTTTTATTCCCAAGGAAGAAAAGCGCACGCGCATTGCACGTGAGACAATGGAAATCTATGTCCCGCTTGCTGAACGCATTGGAGTAACGAACATCCAGAACGAACTTGAAGATTACGCTTTTGGTGTTTTGAATCCGGAAATGCAGCAGACCATTAAAAACCGTCTTGAGTTTTTGGTAACCGAGACCGAACTTATTATTCCGACAATCAGTGTTGAACTCCAGCATGTTGTCGAGCGTCATGAGATCGAATGCAGCGTTACCGGACGTATCAAAACACCGTATTCCATCTGGCGTAAAATGCAGCATAAAAAGGTCACGATGGATCAGCTGGCTGATATCATGGCATTCCGTGTTTTGGTGCCTGACCTTGAAAGTTGTTATCGGACACTTGGCGCCGTACATGGTGCCTATCCAACAGTCATGGGGCGTTTCAAGGATTATATTTCAACACCGAAACGAAATGGGTATCAGTCGCTTCATACAGGGGTGATTGGGCCGGAAAATCACAAAATTGAAATTCAGGTGCGCACCCCATCAATGCATGAATATGCTGAAAATGGTGTTGCTGCTCATTGGAGTTATAAAAGTAAAGAAGATGTTGATAACTTTAAGAAAATTAAATGGATAAATGAACTTGTTTCTATTTTGGATGAAGAAGCAGGTGCAGATGAATTTCTCGAACATACGAAAATGGATTTATACCGCGATCAGGTGTTTTGTTTCACACCTCGTGGTGATCTCATTGCTTTGCCGCGTGGGGCAACGGCTGTTGATTTTGCTTTTGCTGTACATACAAATATCGGCATTACATGCAATGGCGTCAGCATAAACGGCAAGATACGCCAACTGGCCACCGAGCTTGAAAATGGTGACCAAGTTGACATCCATACAGATGAAAATGCGCGTCCACGTGCCGAATGGGAAGCCTTTGTCAAAACGGGGCGGGCTAAGTCTGGCATAAGACGCTTTTTGCGGGCTGAACGTGTTGTCGAGTTCAGCCGTGTTGGCAAAGCAATGTTACAAAAAGTGTTTCGTGAGAATGGCAAACCGTTTCGCCAATCATCAATTGAAAATTATTTGACCGCGCTTGATGTCACCAAAATCGAAGAATTATTTGCTCAGGTGGGTGAAGGGCGCATTCCGGCCTTGCGTATTTTTGAGACTGTACATCCAGATGCTGCAGTTGCTGTTAAAAGCAAAAGCAGTAGTAAAAATTCTAAAACAGCCAAGAAAGAGACCGTTGCTCTTAAAATAAAAGGTGATAATTCGGGAACGGCAATCATTATGGGGCGCTGTTGCCATCCCTTGCCAGGTGATGACGTTGTTGGAATTTTTACTACAGGTAAAGGCGTTACCGTTCATATGATCGGCTGTGATACCTTGTCCAAATTTAATGATACACCTGAATTATGGATTGATGTTGAATGGGAACGTGAAGGGCCAAAGCGTGTATCAGGGCGATTGAAAACAGTTCTGTCCAACGTACCAGGCAGTTTGGCGGCACTGACAACTGTCATAGGCCAGCAAGGCGGGAATATTTCCAACATTCACCTGATCGACCGTACCCCTGATTTCTTTAGCTTCCAGTTGGAACTTGACGTAAAAAATGTTGAACATTTAAGGTCTATAATAGGTGTTTTACAGTCCAACAAACATATTGAGAGTGTGGAGCGGGACATTAATGGTTAATATAACGGCTCTATCTTATGCGCCACGGGTTGTTAACGCCGGGTTTTGCCATGTTTAGACGCCGGAACCCTATGACCACATTGTCAAAGTTACGTGGCATCATGTGGCCAGAACGTGGGTTCCGCCGTTTGTTTTCCTATTTGATGCAACGCGTGTTGCGAACGCCTGGCAGCACCTCGTCAATCGCGGTCAGCCTGTCTTTTGGCGTGGCTATATCTTTTACACCATTCATTGGCTTTCATTTGATTCTGGCGGCAGTTTTGACGTCATTAGCAAGAGGTAACGTTCTGGTTTCGGCTATTGGAACGTTTATTGGCAATCCATGGACTTTCCCGGTAATCTGGTACGCTGATTATGAGCTTGGTGTCGTCATTTTGCGCGGTTTGGGGTTTGATATCAGCCGCCAGTCGCTATCATTAGGTCAGTTTTCGTCACATCCGACTGATCTCTTGCTTCCTTTGGCGCTTGGTGGCTTTGTTCTGGGGGCAATTAGCTGGTTCACAACTTTTGGTCTGGCGTATTGGACGATTGACGTGTGGCGTCAACATAGGGCAAAACGCTTGATGGAAGCTAAATTGCGCCGGTCTCAGTCAGATACTTCGGATACAACGCGTGATGCGTCCTCGCACGCTGATCAGAAAACCGATCAGGACAAATAATCAATCTGGTTTGGGCTTGGTAGAATCAAAGGAATTTTAATGGCTGAAACATCACCTGTATCTTCGCTATCCAGACTAAGGCTTGGCGTTAATATCGACCATGTTGCGACCCTACGCAATGCCCGTGGTGGTATTCATCCGAATCCGGTTGATGCCGCGTTATTGGCGCAGAAAGCAGGTGCAGACGGAATTACCGCACATCTTCGCGAAGATAGACGGCATATACGCGATGATGACATTCGTGCGATTAAAGACGCAATTTTGGTACCGTTGAATTTTGAAATGGCGGCCAATTCGGAAATGATTGATATGGCTTTGACAGTCAGGCCAAACGCAGCCTGTATTGTGCCTGAACGCCGTGAAGAGGTGACAACTGAAGGCGGCTTGGCTGTAGCTGGGAACGAAGATCGCCTAGGAACATTGCTAAAGCCTCTCAAAGACGCAGGCATTCGTTTGTCCCTATTTATCGAAGCCAACGAAGCGGAAATAGACGCCGCGCGCGCTATCGGTGCTGATATTGTTGAACTGCATACGGGGCGCTATTGCCATGATGAAGCCAACCGCGCCATGGAATGTGCCCGTATTCGTTCGGCCGCAACCTATGCTGTCAATCAGGGGATTGAATGCCATGCAGGCCATGGTCTGACGTTTGACACGGTAGCGGCTATTGCGGCCATACCCGAAATGGAAGAATTGAATATTGGACATTTTCTGATTGGTGAAAGCATCTTCCTTGGGCTTCCCGAAGCCATCCGCCATATGCGCAGTCTGATGGATGACGCACGCACAGGTTTGTCAGTATGATCTTGGGTATCGGCACTGATCTGGTTGATAGTCGCCGGATTGCAAATAGCCTTGATCGTTTTGGGACACGTTTTGAAACCCGAATTTTCACTGAAAAAGAGATTGAAATAGCGCGGAACAGACCTGATCCGTCACTATTCTACGCCAAACGGTTTGCGGTAAAAGAAGCTGTTTACAAAGCGTTAAGTGCTGCTGGGGTGGCTGGCCTTGGCTGGCGCGAGGCCGAAACCCTGAATGACACTAACGGCGCGCCTAAATTATATCTTTCTGGCGCATGCAAAACGGCGCTTGAGCGCTTAACTCCGGAAGGCTATAAGGCCTCAGTACATATTTCTCTGACCGACGAACTGCCCTATGCACAGGCATTTGTTATCGTCAGTGCAACACCTATAAATACGGGAACATAAAATGGCTAAGTCAAAAGAAAGCAAAGGCGAGCTTTTTAAAACGATCATAATTGCTGGCGCTATCGCACTTGGTTTTAGATCCTTTCTTTTTGAACCATTTAACATTCCTTCAGGGTCAATGGTGCCAACCTTGCTAGTTGGTGATTATCTTTTCGTATCTAAATATTCCTATGGCTATTCGCGCTATTCTTTCCCTTTTGGGATTCTGCCTTTTGAGGGACGTATCGCCGAAGACACGCCAGAGCGCGGTGATGTTGTTGTGTTTCGCCAGCCGACTGATGTTTCGATAGCCTTTATCAAGCGTGTTGTTGGTTTGCCAGGTGATCGTGTTCAGGTCAAAGACGGAATCCTGCATATCAATGGTGTACAGGTCAAACGCACCTATCTTGGTAAGTCAACTGCGCGCAGTGCCACATCTGTGGTTGATTTCAAGGTCTATGAAGAATCATTCCCGAATGGCACAAAACATTTCATTCAGGAACGTTCTGATAATGACAGCCTTGACAACACGGTTGAATTTACCGTTCTTGCGGATCATTATTTCATGATGGGCGATAACCGTGACAACTCGCGTGACAGTCGGACATCTTCGGTTGGAATGGTACCCGCCGAAAACCTCATTGGTAAGGCGCAAATCCTGTTTTACAGCCATGATAGTAGCGCCCGTATCTGGGAATTTTGGAAATGGCCATTTGCTATTCGCTATGGCCGACTTGGTGATACAATCATTTGATGAACTCTGTTGATCTGAAACCACTTGCCGATAGGCTAGACCATAAATTTACCGATCAATCAATGCTTGTCCGCGCGTTAACGCATGCCAGTTTTGCGGGGCCAGTAAAAAGTAACGAACGGCTTGAATTTCTGGGTGACCGTGTCTTGGGTCTGGTTCTGGCTGATTTTTTCTTTACCCATTGCCCTGATGAGAATGAAGGCAAATTATCGTTGCGGCTTCATGCGTATGCCCGTCAGTCAAAGCTTGTCGAAGTTGGTTTGAAACTTGATCTTGCCAGTTTTATTTCGGTGCAAAATGGTATGGCGCTTGCCGAGAATGAGTCGGTTCTTGCTGATGCGGTAGAAAGTCTGATCGCGGCGCATTATCTTGATGGTGGTTTTGAGGTGGCGCGTGCCTTTATAATTGAATATTGGGCACTTGATACAGCCGAACCGGCAGGCATTGACAAGGATGCCAAATCAAGTTTGCAGGAATTGGTCATGAAACAAGGGCTTGCCTTGCCAACTTATGTGCTGGTTTCAAAATCTGGGCCAGATCATGCGCCTGAAATGACATATGAAGTATCTGTTGACGGTTATAAAACAGCCGTTGCCAGTGCTTCCAACCGTAAAGTGGCTGAACAAAAAGCCGCTGCGCTTATGATTGCGCATATGACCAAGAAAGAGATCAAATGATGGCCGATGAAGCGACGACCAAAGCAGGCTTTGTAGCTCTTATCGGTGCGCCGAATGCGGGTAAATCAACATTGATGAATGCTATGGTCGGTCAAAAGGTGTCAATCGTAACGCCAAAGGTGCAGACCACCCGTAGCCGTATCCGTGGTATTGCTATGCAGGACACAGCGCAGATTATCTTTGTTGATACACCTGGCATTTTTACACCAAAGCGGCGGCTTGATCGGGCGATGGTACAGGCCGCATGGCAAGGCGCCGAAGATGGTGATGTGCTGTTGATGTTGCATGATTGCGCCCGCCGGGTCATTGACCAGGACACGCTCAACATTATCGAGAAGCTAAAAAAATCTGGCCGTAAGGCATCGTTGGTTCTGAACAAGATTGACCTTCCTCCCCAAGAACGCTTGCTTGAGCGCGCTGACGAGATGTCCAAGCTTTATGATTTTGAGCGTATTTTCATGGTTTCTGCGGAAACGGGAAATGGCATTGATGATCTAAAATCATGGCTGGCAGGTCGTATGCCTGCCAGCCCCTATCTGTTTGACCCTGATGATCTGTCCGATATGCCCTTGCGGCTTCTGGCGGCTGAAATCATGCGCGAAAAGCTGTTTTTGAATTTGCATCAGGAATTGCCTTATCAATTGACGGTGGAAACCGAAAGCTGGGAAGAACGCGAAGATGGAAGCGCCGAGGTGCATTTATCAATTTACGTCGCGCGCGAAGGTCATCGCGGCATTATTCTTGGCAAACAGGGACAAACGATAAAGCGTATTGGCTCTGCCGCGCGGCGTGATCTTGAAGACGCGCTTGAAAGACGCGTCCATGTGTTTTCACATGTGAAATATCGAAAAGACTGGATGGATGATTCGGCACGCTATTCTTTGTGGGATTTGGATTACAATGCCTGAATGGGTTGCCGATGCTGTCATTATTTCAGTAAAGCCACATGGTGAGGGCAGTGCTGTCGTTATTGTGCTGACAGCCGAAAATGGTCGCCATGCTGGTCTTGTTCGTGGTGGTACGTCATCAAAAATGCGCGGAATATTACAGCCTGGCAATCGTGTGCGGGTCAATTGGCGTGCGCGGCTTGTTGACCAGCTTGGACAGATGCAGATTGAATTAATTCATGCTATTCCGGCTTTGATGCTTGATGATGCCTTGCGGCTTGCGGGCATTGCGTCGGCTTGTGCTTTGCTTGATGGGACTTTGCCTGAACGCGAGGCGCAGCATGCCTTATATGATGGTACGAATGCCTTGTTTGATCTGATGTGTCTGGACGATCCGGATAATCGCTGGATCGAAGGTTATGTCCGATGGGAACTTGGTCTGTTGAATGCGGCAGGCTACCAGCTTGATTTAACGCGGTGTGCGGCCAGTGGTGCACATGACAAACTTGCCTATGTAAGTCCAAAATCGGGATGTGCTATCGCTTTGGATCAGGCTGGTGATTACGCCCAAAGGATGCTGACATTGCCGGTCTTTCTGGGCGGGATTACAAATGTTGCATCCGACCATGTCTCAGGTCTGAATTTAACAGGACATTTTCTTGAGAAACGTGTCTTTGCGGCGCATAATCAGAATTTGCCAATCCAGCGGAGACGGCTAGCCGATATGGTTCTAAACCGTTATAACCAGATCGCTCATACAGAACAAACGCAATGACTATAATCAAACGTAACAAGGCACATCATGGCGAATGATACATTTACCAATCCTGGCGAGCATATTGACCAGACCAGCTTTTCTGATGCCTTAAGCGAACGCTATCTGGCTTATGCCTTATCCACGATTACGTCTCGGTCTTTGCCTGATGTACGTGATGGACTAAAGCCAGTGCATCGGCGTCTGCTTTTTGCTATGCGCCAGCTAAAGCTTGATCCGGGGCAGGGATTCAAAAAATCCGCCCGTGTCGTTGGTGATGTGATGGGTAAATTCCACCCCCATGGTGACGCAGCTATCTATGACGCAATGGTGCGCTTGGCTCAGGAGTTTGCCATGCGATACCGGCTTGTTGATGGGCAAGGTAATTTTGGTAATATCGACGGTGATAACGCAGCTGCCATGCGTTATACCGAAGCGCGCATGACCGAAGTTGCCAGGCTTTTACTTGATGGTATCGACGAAGATTCGGTTGATTTTCGCCCAACCTATGATGGCGAGTCTGAAGAACCTGTTTTACTGCCTGCGGGTTTTCCAAACCTTCTTGCCAATGGCGCTCAGGGAATTGCTGTTGGGATGGCGACATCGATCCCGCCGCATAATGTCATTGAACTAGCTGATGCGTCACTTCATCTGATTAAACATCCTAACGCCTCTATTGATACTTTGATGCAATTTGTCAAAGGACCCGATTTTCCTACAGGTGGTTTGCTGGTTGAACCAGCTGACTCAATCCGTGATGCTTATGCAACTGGACGGGGAGGGTTTCGCGTACGGGCGCGCTGGGAAATCGAAAAAGAAAAGGGCGGCGGCTGGCAGATTGTTGTTACCGAAATTCCGTACCAAGTTCAAAAATCACGTCTTATCGAACGTCTTGCAGAAATGCTCAATGCAAAGAAACTTTCTGTTCTAGCAGACATCCGTGATGAGTCTGCCGAAGATTTGCGTATTGTGCTGGAACCAAAATCACGCCGACTTGAGCCAGAAATTGTGATGGAAAGCCTGTTCAAGCTATCTGACCTTGAAACCCGTGTTCCGTTGAATCTGAATGTGCTTGATGCAACGGGTCGTCCTAGCGTCATGGATTTGCGTGGGGCTTTGAATGCATGGCTGGCGCATCGTCAGGTTGTCTTGCAACGTCGCGCCCATTTCCGCCTTGGCAAGATTGCGCATCGCCTTGAGGTGCTTGAAGGCTATTTAATTGTCTATTTAAATCTTGACGAGGTCATCGCGATCATCCGTGAGTCTGAACATCCTCGCGATGCCCTGATTGCGCGGTTTGACCTGACCGAAATACAGGCCAATGCGATACTTGATATGCGCTTGCGCTCTTTGCGGCGGCTAGAAGAAATGGCATTGCGCACTGAACGGGATAATCTGGTTGCCGAACAGGCTGATCTACAAAGCCTGCTGGCGGATGAAGATCAGCAATGGAAAAAAATATCTACTGAAATCAGGGAAATGAAAGATATTTTTGCCAAGCAGGACAACCGTCGGACAACATTGGCTGACGTGCCTGAGATTGATTATGATCCGACTGAAATTTTGGTCGAACGTGAACCAATCACCATCATCTGCTCGGCTAAAGGGTGGTTACGCGCTATGAAAGGCCATCAGGAACTTGATAGCGAATTCAAATTTAAAGAAGGTGACGGGCCTGGATTGGTTCTGCATGCCGAAACCACCGACAAAATTTTGCTTTTTGCCGATAATGGTCGCTTTTACACATTGGCTGGTGATCGTTTGCCACGGGGGCGCGGCTTCGGTGAACCCATAAGCCTGTTGACTGACTTGCCGGCCGATATAGAAATCATCACATTGCTACGTGGTGTACCTGGCAAAATGCTTGTAGCCGCCAGCACGGGTCATGGTTTGATTGTTGATACACAATCAGCTATCGCACAAACACGAAGCGGTAAACAGATATTGAATCTGCCTGGTGATGCGCGCGCTGTTGCATGTTGTATGGTGGATGGCGATATGGTTGCGTCGGTTGGTGTGAACCGCAAATTGCTGACATTCCCGATCAGCGAATTGCCCGAAATGACACGTGGGCGTGGTGTCATTCTTCAACGTTTCAAAGATGGTGGTCTTGCGGATGTAACTGTTTATCACAGTGACAAAGGCTTGAGTTGGCAAGCAGGTGGCGGACGCACCCGTACCGAAACGGATATGAGCAACTGGATTGCCAAAAGGGCAGGTGCTGGTAAATTGCCACCAACTGGATTTCCACGTCCGGCAAAATTTACCTAAGATAAATTTTTCAAGATAAATGTCAGTCTTTGAATTTACGACTTGTTCGGCGATACATAACTGCGCCACTGGCCGTCAATGAAAACACTGGCTGGTTGAAAGCGGGCTTTATAGTACATCTTGCTGCTATCTTCGACATAATAGCCAAGATAAAGCCATGGCAATCCAAGCTCCTTGGCAAAATTAATCATGTCCATAATCATATAGGTGCCAAGTGATCTCTTTGTTTCGGCAGGATCAAAAAAGCTGTAAACGGCGCTTAATCCGTCATTTTGAACATCAGTCAGCACCGTTCCGATCAATTTCCCTTCAGCGTTGATATAATTCAATAACACTGACTCTATAGGACTGTTCTCGATCATGCTGACAAACTCATCATGATTCATTGATGCCATTTGGCCATCACTATGGCGGGTGCCAATATAGCTTTTGAAAAGGTTGAAATGTTCTGCTGTTGGCGAGATTGGCGCAACATGACGCTTCAAATCTTTATTCATGCGCCAGATTCGAGACAGATTGCGTTTCATTTTGAAATTGGCTGTATCGACACGCCACGGAACACAGGCATTACAACCAGGGCAGGCGGGCTTGTAAACCCAGTTTTCGACACGTCGAAAACCGGCACGTGCCATTTGATCGTGCAAAGCCGGATTCTGGCTAATATCGACTGCAACGCGCTGTTCGGTGCGTCCGGCAATATAGGGGCATTCGCTTCGCATGCTCAAACGAACAGCAAGTGGGGGTTGTTTATGAAGACGCTTATCCTGATCCATAATATAATGTGCCAATTAATATCGGCAAAGATCAAGTAACATATGGTGGTTTAGCGCATTAACCGACAAAATGCCCTTTATTGAACGCTAGCTGTTATCAGCGTCATCAAGCTGGCGAACTGTAAAGTTTGCCTGACGTAAATCATCTATGATCTCCTTTACATGCTCGGTGCCACGTGTTTCGATAACCGCATCAATTTTTGCAAGTTTGGCAGGAACATCAAAAAACAGCCGTTGATGATAAATTTCGATGATATTGCCACCACACCGTCCGATGGATGCGGTAATTGCCGCCAGCATCCCCGGCTCGTCCGAAATATCGATACGCAAACGCGCTACGCGGCCATCGCTGGCCATATTTCGGTTTAGAATTGACGCCAATAAACGTGGGTCGATATTGCCACCACAAATCACAACGCCGACTTTCTTGCCAGCAAACATCTCTGGATAGGCGTATAGCGCCGCAATGCCAGCAGCACCTGCACCTTCTGATACAACGCGTTGTTGTTCAATCAGCGCACCAACAGCCCATTCAAGTTGTTGTTCGTTTACCAACAGAATATCGTCAACATTCTTTTCGATAACGGGCAAGGTTACGCCCCCGGGTTTTTTGACTGCAATACCTTCGGCAAGCGTTTCGCCGCCACAAACAATATCCTGTCCAGCTACCGCCAGCTTCATTGATGGATAAGCTTCGGTCTGAACACCATAGATTTTAATATCTGGGCGCATATCACGCGCTATTATCGAAATGCCGCCCATTAGGCCCCCGCCGCCAATCGGCACCACCAGCATATCCAGATCAGGATGGTCTTCCAGCATTTCGAGCCCGACAGTGCCTTGACCTTGCATGACCTTGGTATTGTCATAAGGGTGAATAAGGGTCAAGCCACGTTCTTCAATCAGCTTTTGTACCGTATTTTCACATTCATTTAGGTTGCGGCCTTCCAACACCACTTCGGCGCCATAGCTTCGCGTGCGCGTAACCTTGGCAAAGGGGGTTTGTGACGGCATCACAATAACGGCTGGAATCCCCATCCTTTCGGCGTGATACGCAACCGCTTGGGCGTGATTGCCTGCCGACATGGCTATAACGCCTTTTTCGCGTTGAGCCTTATCAAGGCTAAACATCGCAACATAAGCACCGCGTGCCTTGAATGATGACGTATATTGCTGGCATTCGAGTTTTACAAAAACCTCACATCCCAGTTGGCGTGATAACAATGGTGATTCTACCATTGGCGTGCGGATTACATTACCGGCAAGTAATGTTGCCGCATCGCGGATATCTTGAGCTGAAACACGCATTGATGAACCCCTTTGGAGATAGAATTGCCAAACATGGGGGGACATGTCCAACAGAGTTGAATTTACATTGTTTTGACGTTAGCTGGCTTTGATTATCTGCGCTAGTGAAGATATTTTTTTGCAAGCAGAATTTTGGCAATCTGCGGAGCAAAATAGGTAATCACAGCATCCGCGCCTGCGCGTTTGAAAGCGGTCATGCTTTCCATCATGCTTCGGTCATGATCAAGCCAGCCATTTTCGGCTGCCGCTACGATCATGGCATATTCACCTGACACCTGATAGGCAATGCATGGCACCCCAAATTCGGTTTTTGCCCTGTTCAGAATATCCAGATAGGGCATACCCGGTTTGATGATAACCATATCGGCACCTTCTTGCAGATCAAGGTCAATTTCATGCATGGCTTCATCACTATTCGCCGGATCCATCTGATAACTTGATTTACCTGATGACCCAAGCGAAGCACCAGCCTTGACCGCGTCACGAAATGGGCCATAGAACGCAGACGCATATTTTGCCGCATAGGCCATGATCATTACATTTTGGTGGCCAGCATCATCAAGCGCTGATCTCACCGCGCCAACACGCCCGTCCATCATGTCGGATGGAGCAATAATATCACAGCCAGCATCAGCTTGCAGAACCGCTTGCTGACACAGAATATCAACTGTTTCGTCATTGGCGATTATGCCATCGCGGATGACGCCGTCATGTCCATGGTCGGTAAAGGGATCAAGCGCAACATCGCAAATAACTCCAAGGTCAGGGCAGGCACTTTTGACAGCACGAACCGCTTGGCAGACAAGGTTGTTACCATCAAGGGCATCGGTGCCGTCAGCATCTTTCTGTGATGCATCAAGGGCTGGAAAAATAGCAATAGCGGGTATCGAAAGGGCAACGGCTTCGCCAGCCTTTTCAACAAGCCGGTCAATCGAATAGCGGAACTGACCAGGCATTGACGTAATGGGCTCATCAATCTCCTGACCTTCGACAACAAACATAGGCCAGATCAAATCATCAACCGAAATGCTGGTCTCGCCCATAAGACGGCGCGAAAATGATTGCATGCGGTTACGGCGCATCCGCGTGGATGGAAATTGACCTCTACTCATGCCAGCTGGTTTCCGATATGGTTCATAATCATCGGATATATGTAAACAAACATGGGCCTTTCTGCAATGCGACAAAGCGACATCATCTGTTCAGTTGAGACAGGCACAAGGTCACAAAAGGTCGGTGTTATAACGCTTGACCGCCCCAAGGCTTTGAATGCGCTTAGTGTAGAGATGGTTACGACCATACATGACCAGCTAAATATATGGGATCAGGACGATGCTTTATCGCATGTCATTATCAAAAGCAGTGCGCCGCGTGCCTTTTGTGCTGGCGGTGATGTGCGCTATGCGCGTGAATTATTGCTTACAGATCCGGTGAATGGCGCGCTGGGCTATTTCAAGGCTGAATATCTAGCCGATGTGGCGGTTGCACAATTTTCCAAGCCGATCATTGCGCTATGTGTCGGTATTGTCATGGGCGGTGGGGCAGGTATAGCCCAAAATTGCAGCCATATTGTCGCCACTGATACAACGCGTTTTGCCATGCCTGAAACGGCTATCGGCTTATTTCCGGATGCGACAGCCAGCCTGTTTTTGGGGCGCTGTCCTCGTCCAATCGCTTTATGGCTGGGCACCACAGGGGCCATTATTGATGGTGCTGAATGCATGATGCTGGGGCTTGCACATGCGGTTGTCAAAACGGCTGATATTGATGCGCTGGCTGGCGCGCTTGTCGCCTGCAATCCTGATGAGATAGACGATGTTATCGGCACATTTCAGATTGATCCGGGTGTGCCGGGACTAAGTGCCAACAGGGCGGCGATTGATTATATTTTTGGCGGTGCAAAGGCCGAAGATATGGTCATCCGTGCCAGCGATATGGCGCGTATCAAGGGTGATGCCTTTGCTGCTAACATCCACAACTTGCTGACAACGCGCTGTCCAGTTTCAATAAAGTTGTTCATCCATTTGCTGACCTTGTCCGACATGCTTGATGGCGTGGACGCTGCGCTTGATCTTGATTTCAAGCTTGCGCTCAAGATGATGCGCCGCCCTGATCTGTCTGAAGGCATCCGGGCCGTGCTGGTTGATAAGGATCATGCGCCTATATGGTCACCAGCGACACTGGCCGAGGTTTCGGATCACATGATCGCCGATATCTTTAACCATGAGGGGCTTCCTGCCTTGCGTTAGACAGGGCTTCAATCTAGATTGTCGGTGTTGACATGCTGTCCCATTGATGTAATCGCATATCTCTTTACCCAGATTTGCCAGATCTGATAACGAATAAACCATACCAAGGAAATTTTGATGCGTCTTAGCCAGTATTTTCTCCCTCTTTTAAAAGAAACTCCGAAAGAAGCGCAAATCGCGTCACATCGTTTGATGTTGCGTGCGGGCATGGTGCAACAGTCAAGCGCGGGTATTTATTCCTGGTTACCGCTTGGCAAGCGCGTTCTTGATAAAATTGAAAATATTGTTCGTGAAGAACAAAACCGGGCAGGTGCCTTGGAAATTCTGATGCCAACCATTCAGCCAGCCGAGTTATGGCAGGAATCTGGTCGGTATGACGATTATGGTGCCGAGATGTTGCGCATTGTTGATCGGCATGACCGCAACATGCTTTACGGACCAACGAACGAAGAACAGATCACCGATATTTTTCGGGCACATGTGCGAAGCTACAAGGCACTACCGCTAAATATGTATCATATCCAGTGGAAATTCCGTGATGAAGTGCGTCCACGCTTTGGGATTATGCGGGGACGTGAATTTCTGATGAAGGATGCCTATTCTTTTGATCTTGATGGCGATAAGGCACGCGCGGCTTATAACCGGATGTTTGTGTCCTATCTCAAAACCTTTGCGCGCATGGGTTTGACAGCTATTCCGATGGAGGCTGATACAGGTCCTATTGGCGGCGATATGAGTCACGAATTCATCATTCTGGCCGAAACAGGCGAAAGCGGCGTCTTTTTTCACAAAGACTGGATGAATATCAATCTGGATGCTGACATTGACTACAATACTGACTTACAGCCGTTTGTTGATAAATTTACCAGCCTCTATGCACGTGCTGATGACATGCATGATCCGGAAAACTGTCCGGTACCGTCGGATGATCTGATGTCTTTGCGTGGCATTGAGATTGGCCATATTTTTTACTTTGGCACCAAATATTCTGAAACTATGGGTGCCACGGTCAGTGGCCCCGATGGCAAGCCTGTGCCTGTTCACATGGGCTCTTATGGTATTGGTGTCTCGCGGCTTGTTGGCGGCATTATCGAAGCCAGTCATGATGACAAGGGCATCATCTGGCCAGATGCGGTGGCGCCTTTTGGTGTTGCCATCATCAATCTAAAACCTGGTGATGCCATATGTGATGCCCAAGCAGATCAACTTTACCAACAATTTGATAATGCGGGACTGGAACCGTTACTTGATGATCGCAATGACCGCCCCGGTGCCAAGATGGCAAGCATGGATCTGATCGGTATTCCGTGGCAAATCGTTGTTGGCCCCCGCGGTATGGAACATAACATGGTCGAACTAAAAAGGCGCAAAACAGGCGAAACTGCCGAAATGTCGCCAGATTCTGCTGTTACCAAAATCTTAAATGGATAATTGTTTTTCAAAATGTCGAACGTCCTTCTGCTAACGTCTATATTGGGAACTGTTTAATGGCTTTATTTTTCTCTCCGGTCGAACGGATGCTTGCAATGCGTTATATGCGGGCGCGTCGGGCTGAGGGGTTTATCTCGGTCATAGCGTGGTTTTCACTAGCCGGTATTACGCTAGGGGTCGCCACATTGATTATCGTTATGTCGGTGATGAATGGATTTCGCGCCGAACTTGTTGATCGCATTCTTGGCCTTAATGGCCATGTAGCTATTTACAGTACCGCAGGCAACGGCATCAAAGATTACGATAATTTGGCTCTGTCTATCACTGAAATGCCTGGCGTTATTGCTGTCACACCTCAGATCGAAGGTCAGGTTATGGCGACCAAGAACGCAGTCAACCTTGGTGCCGTCATTCGGGGGGTGCGCTGGTCAGACTTGGCTGCTCGCAAACCGTTATGGGAATCGCTTAATGAAAAGGCAATTGCCAGCTTTCGTGATGAAGGCGGGGTGCTGATCGGTAAAACTATGGCGTTCAAGACGGGTATTGCCCCGGGGGGCACGATAACGCTAACCACCGCGCGTGGTAAGGCCACGGCATTTGGCACCTTGCCAACACGCCGAAGTTTTAAAGTAGCAGGCGTTTTTGATGTTGGCATGCATGAATATGATACCAGCTTCATCTTCATGCCGCTTGACGTAGCTGGGGATTTTCTTGGCTTGCCTACATCGGTCTCAGGACTTGAAATCTATGTTGATGATCCACAAAATATCGCATTTTACCGAACCGCTATTGCCAGCACGCTTGCCAAAGACCTGCGCGCCTTTGATTGGCTGGACAGGAACAAAAGCTTTTTGAACGCGCTTGCTGTCGAACGCAATGTCATGTTTCTTATCCTGACGCTTATCATCCTTGTCGCGGCTTTTAATATCGTGTCATCAATGATTATGTTGGTGCGTTCAAAGAATGCCGATATTGCCGTATTACGGACAATGGGGGCAAGCGGCGGGTCAATTTTGCGGGTTTTCCTGATGACAGGTGCCAGCATTGGCGTTGTTGGCACGGCCATCGGATCGGTTCTTGGGATGCTGTTTTGCTGGAAAATAGATGCCATAAAACAGTTTCTCGAGGGTATATCAGGTGCCGAATTATTCGCTGCCGAAATTTATTTTCTGTCCAATTTGCCCGCTAAAGTCGATCCACAGGAAGTGTTGATGGTGATTGTAATGGCGATCACATTATCTTTCTTGGCCAGCCTGTATCCAGCATGGCGTGCGACGCGTATCGCCCCAGCCGAGGCATTGCGCTATGAATAAGAATGAACAAAGCCGTATGCCCATGCTATCGCTTGACAAGGTGACAAAGCATTTCACACAAGGTGATAACAAACTGGAAATCTTGAGTGATGCTAGCTTAACCGTTGCATCAGGCGAAATGAAAGCGCTCATAGGCCCTTCGGGGTCGGGCAAATCAACCTTGCTGAATATCGCGGGGCTTCTTGACACACCGACCAGTGGCACCGTGACTATTGCTGGTCAGCAAACAGACAAGCTTGGCCGCCGAAAGCGTGGTCAGCTTCGCCGCTCGCACATTGGTTTTGTTTTTCAGTTCCACCGCTTGCTTCCTGAATTTTCAGCACTGGAAAACATCATGATTCCGCAAATGCTGAACGGCCTTAGTCGTGACGAAGCCGCCGCCCGCGCTGAACAATTATTGCAGATGGTTGGCCTTGTAAACCGCGATAGCCATCGTCCGGGCTTGCTATCAGGTGGTGAACAGCAACGTGTTGCTATTGCGCGTTCGGTGGCAAATGCGCCGCGTGTCCTTCTGGCTGACGAGCCAACAGGCAATCTTGATCCGGTAACAGCGGCAAGTGTTTTTGAACATCTATCGGCTATTGTACATGGCACGAATACAGCGGCCTTGGTTGTTACGCATAATCAGCAATTAGCGCATGAAATGGACAGCATTCTGACGCTTAAAAACGGTGTCATCGAAACTATCAACTGATCTTTGTTCCAGTTTTTTGAATAAAATTTACACAACCTTATTTCCACGCATTGCACTTACGTGACTATGGTTTATGCTGGGGTTTATGCTGATCCCTTCAGCCGTGAAACAGGTGTTAAATGCCCGCCAATTTTGTTCATCTTCGTCTTCATACAGCCTATTCACTGGCTGAGTCTACTCTACGAATCAAAAACCTTGCGCGCCTTGTGGCCGAAGATAAACAACCAGCCGCCGCGATCACCGATACCAACAATATGTTTGGCGCTCTCGAGTTTTCACAGAGTATGGCTAATCTAGGTGTTCAACCTATCATGGGCGCACAGCTAAACATAAGTGACAACCAAGGCGTAGGTGAGGTTGTTTTGTTGGCACAGAATGAAACTGGCTACGTCAATCTTTCCCATCTATTGTCTGATGCCTTGCTGAATTCAGAAGCAAACACTGATCCACAATGTAGTTTTGAGGCTTTGGCGGCGCGTGCTGAGGGGCTGATTTTGCTATCGGGTGGTGTGATGGATGGCTTTGTTGGTTTGCCTGCATCTGACGGGCGCCAAGCACTGGCTAAAGCACGACTGGAATCCTTGCATTCAATCATGCAGGGGCGTGTCTATATCGAATTGCAAAGACATGGCTTGGGTGCCGAACAGGTTGCTGAACCTATTCTTGTTGAATTGGCGGATAAACTCGATTTGCCATTGGTTGCCACAAATGATTGCCGCTTTGATACACCAAAGATGGCTGGGCCACATGATGCGCTTGTTTGTGTTGGTACAGGGCGCAAGGTTTCAGAAGATAATCGGTTAAAATATTCACCAAACCATTACTTTAAATCAGCAAAACAAATGACTGATTTATTTATAGATATTCCAGAAGCTATTACTAATAGTGTAATCATCGCTAAGCGATGTAGCTATATGTCACCTGAGCGGGCGCCAATCCTGCCCCCATTCACGTCTAAGACAGGTAATACCGAAGATGTCGAACTTGCACGGCAGGCAGAAACTGGTCTTGCCATGCGGCTAGAACGCCACGTTTATAATGACAACATGGATGCCGCCACAAAAATCGAAATCGCCAAACCTTATCAAGACCGTTTGGCATTTGAACTCGGTGTTATCAACCAGATGGGATTTCCGGGATATTTTTTAATCGTTGCTGATTTTATTCAATGGGCTAAAAACGCCAATATTCCGGTTGGGCCTGGGCGGGGATCAGGTGCTGGCTCGGTCGTTGCATGGTCGTTATCTATTACTGATCTTGATCCGCTTCGCTGGGGATTGCTTTTTGAACGGTTTTTGAATCCTGAACGTGTATCGATGCCTGATTTCGATATCGATTTCTGTCAGGATAGGCGTGATGAGGTCATCACATATGTTCAGGAAAAATACGGCAAAGACCGCGTTGCCCAGATCATAACTTTTGGATCGTTGCAAGCACGCGCCGCTTTGCGCGATGTGGGGCGCGTTCTTGAAATGCCCTATGGACAGGTTGACCGTATCGCTAAACTGATACCGAATAATCCGGCTAACCCAACCACAATAGCACAGGCACTTGAAAGCGAAGCTGATTTACGTGCTGAGCGCAATCAGGATGAACAGGTCGCTGATCTGATCGATATGTCTTTGTCGCTTGAAGGTCTTTATAGACACGCATCGACCCATGCGGCTGGCTTGGTCATTGGTGATCGTCCTCTGGCTGATCTTGTGCCTTTATATCGTGATCCCCGCTCAGACATGCCGGTAACTCAGTTCAACATGAAATGGGTTGAAAAGGCTGGTCTTGTTAAATTTGACTTCTTGGGACTTAAAACGCTGACAGTTCTGCAGCGGGCGGTTGAATTCATCGCCCAGCGCGGCATTGACATCGATCTGGAAGCCATACCGCTTGATGATGCCAAAACCTTTGAGATGCTATCGGCTGGTGACACAGGGGGTGTGTTCCAGCTTGAATCAGCAGGTATGCGGGATGTTTTGCGCGGCCTGAAACCTGACCGTTTTGAAGACATTATCGCTGTTGTGGCGCTCTATCGTCCGGGGCCAATGGAAAATATCCCTGATTATGTTGCACGTAAACATGATCCATCGCAGATCACCTATATGCATCCTGATCTTGAGCCGGTTTTGAAAGAAACTTACGGCATCATGATTTATCAGGAACAGGTACAGCAAGCGGCGCAGGTGTTGGCTGGCTATACATTAGGTGCTGCCGATATTTTACGACGTGCGATGGGCAAAAAAATCAAAGCCGAAATGGATGACCAGCGTGCAACCTTTGTTAATGGCGCGGTTGATAATCAAATATCGGAAAAACTGGCTTCCGACATATTTGACACGATCGCCGCTTTTGCTGGATATGGGTTTAATAAATCCCACGCCGCGGCCTATGCGCTTGTGTCATATCAAACGGCCTATCTGAAAGCGAATTATCCCGTCGAGTTTCTGGCCGCGTCTATGGCACTTGATGCGGGTAATACCGAAAAGCTGGCTGTATTCCGTCAGGAATGTCAACAAAAGGGCATTACCATCAAGCCGCCTTGCGTCAATTACTCCTTTGCCAGTTTTCGTGTTGAGCCTGTCTCCGATACAACAAATGATACAGCCGATAATCCGTTGGCCATTCGTTATGCGCTTGGCGCGATCAAGAATGTTGGTGCCGAAGCTATGGCTCGGCTGACCGAAAAACGCGACTCAGGTACAAAATTCAAAAATATGATGGATTTTCTTGAACGATTACCACGTGATGCCAGTAATCGACGACAGATGGAAAATCTGGTGCGGGCAGGGGCGCTTGATTGCCTTCATGAAAATCGCCATGAACTTTTGAAGAATATTGATTATCTGCTGGCACATGCAGAAACCATGCGGCGTGACAAGGAATCGAACCAGAACAATCTGTTTGGTGAAGACACAGACAGTATGGCCAGCTCTTTACGGCTTACCCCATGTGAAGATTGGGTTGCCATGGATCGACTGAAAGAAGAATTTGATGCTTTGGGTTTGTATTTGTCGGCGCATCCGCTTGACGGTTATGGAAATCAGTTGGAAAAGCTGCGCATTATTACCGCCAGTGAATTGAACCGCCAGATTGAGGCGGGACGGCCACCACAACGTGTTAATCTGGCTGGATCAATAACGGGAAAACAAGTGCGTGTATCGCAACGCGGTAATAAATTTGCCTTTGTTCAGTTCACCGATCAGACAGGTGTTTTTGAAACAACCTTCTTTTCTGACGTTTTATCTGAAAGTTCGGATTTATTAAATGATGACAAACCATTACTGGTTTCAGCTAATCTTAAAGTTGAAGATAACGGGCCACGGTTGCTTGCAGCGCGTGTTCAACTGCTTGATGATGCTGTTGCGGCATGGCATGGCGGCGTTGGGTTATGGATCCGTGATGACAAACCGCTTGAACAGATTAAATCGGTCTTGCGTGATGATGGTCCTGGCAAGGCCGAGGTCAAGCTACATTTCACCGTTGATGGGCATGATGTGCGCGTGGCTTTGGCTGGCCGTTTCAAGCTGAGCGGTGAGCTACGTCAGAATCTGCGTCGTATTCCGGGTATTCTGGAAGTGCGCGAATTATAAGACATTAAATCATCTGGCAGATTATTTCTGATTCTGCGCTTTATAGGGCTTTCTGGCTTGCTTTTTCACGGATAAGGCGATACATCTCTCCTCAATTCACACATGAGGGCGGTCGTGCATGGCAAAATCCATGCTTCAGGCCATCCGGTGAAGGCAGTTGCCTTTCATTTCCCTCATGGAGGTTTAACCGGAGAACAGGAGTAAATAACATGGCTCTCCCTACTTTTACTATGCGCCAAATGCTTGAAGCAGGCGTTCATTTCGGTCACAGCACTCGTCGTTGGGACCCGCGTATGGAACCGTATATTTTCGGTGAGCGCAACAAAACACATATTCTAGATCTTCAACAGACTGTGCCAATGTTGCATCACGCTCTGAAAGCGATCAGCGATGTGGCAGCCAAAGGTGGCCGTGTTCTGCTTGTTGGAACAAAGCGTGCCGCGTCTGAAAAGATCGCTGAAACAGCGCGTGACTGTGGTCAATATTATGTAAATCACCGCTGGCTTGGTGGCATGCTGACAAACTGGTCAACTGTGTCACAGTCAATCCGGCGTTTGCGTGATCTTGAAGCCCGCATGGAAAGCGGCGAGATTAACCAGCTGACTAAAAAAGAAATTCTACAGCTAACCCGTGAACAGGAAAAGCTCGAGCGCACCCTTGGCGGTATCAAGGAAATGGGCGGTCTTCCTGACATCCTGTTTATTCTTGATACAAACAAAGAAGCTATCGCAGTTCAGGAAGCCAACCGTCTCAATATTCCGGTTGTCGCTGTTGTTGATAGTAATGCCAGCCCAGAAGGCGTTGATTATCTGATCCCGGGCAATGATGATGCCATGCGCGCCATCACATTCTATTGCGAATTGGTACAAGGCGCGGTTCTTGACGGTTTGCAGACCGAATTGATGAAAAGCGGCGGTGACGTTGGCGCGGCGATTGAAGCGCCTGTCGAAGCGGCGCTTAAAGTTGCTGCTGAAGAGGCACCGGTCGAAGTACCTGCAGAAGTTGCCGCCGAAGTTGTTGCTGATGCGGCGGCAGAGGTTGCGGCTCCTGCAGAAGGCGCGGCTCCAAAGGAATAACAAACATCTGTTTCTCCCACTGTGGGGGAAACAGCTTCGCTTGCATCTTGCAGGCAACTGGTTTTAACAACTTTGCAAATAAGGACAGCAAAATGAGTGTAACGGCGGCACTAGTCAAAGAACTGCGCGAAAAATCTGGCGCGGGCATGATGGATTGTAAAAAAGCTCTCGGCGAGACCGATGGTGATATGGATGCGGCGATTGACTGGTTGCGCACCAAGGGTTTGGCGGCGGCAGCCAAAAAATCTGGTCGTGTCGCGGCCGAAGGTTTGGTCGCTGTTGCGGTTGATGGCACGGCGGGCGCGATTGTCGAGCTCAATGCAGAAACCGATTTTGTCGCTCGTAATACCGAGTTTCAGGATTTTGCCAGAAACCTTGGTTCACTTGCGCTTGAGGCTTCGGATATTGAGTCATTAAAGACATTGGATTATCCGAACACAGGTCGCAACGTTTCTGAGGAACTCACCAACAAGATCGCGACTATTGGTGAAAACATGTCATTGCGTCGCATGGAAAAAGTATCTGTGTCCAGCGGTTCTGTTGTTTCATACATGCATAATGCAACCGCCGATGGCCTTGGCCGGATTGGTGTTCTTGTTGCGCTTGAATCCAGCGCATCTGCTGATATATTGACTGGTTTGGGCAAACAGATTGCCATGCATATTGCGGCAACGTCACCTGCAAGCCTGTCGGTTGATGACCTTGATGCCGACATGGTTGCCCGCGAGCGTGACGTGCTTATCGAGCAAGCTAAAGCATCTGGCAAGCCACAGGAAATTGCTGAAAAGATGGTCGAAGGCCGGATGAAAAAATACTATCAAGACGTTGTTCTACTTGAACAGACTTCGGTTATTGACGGTGAAACACGGATCGAAGACGTCATTATCAAAGCTGGCAAAGATGCCGGTGCAGACATTGCTCTCAAGGCATTTGTGCGGTTTAATCTTGGTGAAGGTATTGAACGTGAAGAGACCGACTTTGCGGCGGAAGTTGCGGCTCAACTATCCTAAGTAAAACACAGGAGCCAGCTTTGGCATCAGATAGCGAAACCGAAACGGAACTGAAATATCAGCGCGTGATGCTCAAAATTTCGGGGGAATCCCTGATGGGCAGGCGGGCTTATGGTATTGATCCCGAAATGGTTAGTAAAGTTGCCATAGAGGTTAGAGACGTTATCGCCACGGGTGTCGAGGTTTGCCTTGTCATCGGTGGTGGCAACATTTTCCGCGGCGTGTCTGGTGCCGCGGCTGGAATGGAACGCGCTACTGGAGACTATATGGGCATGTTGGCAACGGTGATGAATGCCCTTGCTATGCAAAATGCCCTTGAACAGCTTGATGTGCCCGTGCGGGTTATGTCGGCACTTCCGATCAGCGCTGTTTGCGAGCCCTATATTCGGCGCCGGGCAACACGGCATCTTGAAAAAGGCCGTGTTGTGATCTTTGCGGCTGGTACAGGTAATCCATTTTTTACAACAGATACTGCCGCTGCATTACGCGCCACTGAAATGAATTGTCATGCCTTGCTCAAAGGTACGCGCGTTGATGGCGTTTATTCGGCTGATCCCGAAAAAGACAAAAATGCAAAGCGCTATGATGAACTTGGCTATTTACAGGTGCTTTCAGATGATTTGCGGGTGATGGATGCATCTGCTATCTCTTTAGCGCGCGAGAACAATATTCCCATCCTTGTTTTTTCTATTGAAAGCGCGGGTGGGTTTGCTAGCGTATTGAAGCATAAAGGCAAGTTTACCATAGTGCATTAATACACAAAACTGACATCGGACTTTAATTTAGCTAAGGGTAGGGGAAATGGCTGATTTTGACATCGAAGATATGAAACGTCGGATGGAAGGCGGTTTTGCCAGTCTGAAAACTGAATTTATGGGGCTTCGTGCTGGTCGTGCTTCGACTGGTATGCTTGAACCGATTATGGTTGATGCCTACGGCTCGAAGATGCCGATGAGTCAGGTTGGAAATATTTCGGCACCTGAGCCACGTTTGCTCACGGTAACGGTGTGGGACGCCTCTATGACGGCGTCTGTTGAAAAGGCCATTCGTGAATCCGACTTGGGACTAAACCCGATGGCTGAAGGCACGCTTATTCGTGTACCAATTCCCGATTTATCTGAAGAACGCCGTAAAGATATGGTCAAGGTTGCTAGCCGCTATGCCGAAGCAGCCCGCGTCGCAATTCGAAATGTCCGTCGTGATGGCATTGAAAATGTGCGCAAAGCTGAAAAAGATGGGTTGTTGTCTGAAGACGAGCGTCATGGTCTGGAAAGTGATATCCAGAAAACGACTGATGAATATGTTAAAAAAATCGATGATGCATTTGCCAATAAGGAAAAAGAGATAACTCAGGTGTAAATCATACCTTGGCGCTTACCTTTGATTGGGGTTCGAGCTATCTGGATTTTTGGAAAAACGACCAAATCGGGTTTTGATAATGGCAAAAGTACCGCATCACACAGCAATAATAATGGATGGAAACCGGCGTTGGGCAAAAGGGCGCGGTCTTGACATTATTCGTGGGCATAATCAGGGAGCCGAGACACTTAAAGATGTGTGTAAAGCCGCATCTGAAAACCAGGTACGCTGGCTTACAGTATTTGCTTTTTCTGCTCAGAACTGGAATCGTCCTGAACCAGAAGTTTCTGGATTGCTCAAATTGATGCGCCGTTTTTTGATGAGTGAAATCGAAGACTTGATACATAATAATATTCGGCTTCGTATTATTGGTAACAGAAAAAACTTTTCAAAAGACTTGCAGTATCTTCTTAGCAAATCTGAAAGACTGACAGCTGAAAATACAGGGCTTAATTTAACAGTTGCTCTTGATTTTGGTGGCCAGCAGGACATCACTCAGGCAACACGTCAGATCGCCGAGGAGGTGGCCGCAGGGGTTATTGATCCACAACTGGTGAATAATGATTTTGTCAAATCCCGTTTGCAAACAGCAATATTGCCGCCTGTTGATCTAATGATCCGCACGGGTGGCGAAAAACGCATTTCAAACTTTTTGTTGTGGGATTTATCCTACGCTGAATTATATTTTAGCGAGTCATACTGGCCAGATTTCAAAACATCTGATTTTGTTTCTGCGGTTGCCGAATTCAAAAATCGCGAGCGGCGTTTTGGTGGTAATCATGCTGATAATGATAAAAACCTCAGCACTATCTCGGGTGACTCGTCTTAATGACGTTTTCGTCCCTTTCCCCATTGGCCCAGCGCCTTGTTGGCTTTGCTACCCTAATTCCAATTATAGCTCTTGTTTGGTTTGACGCTCAAATTGCGTCTTTGGTTGTGTGGCTGGCTTTCATACTTATGGGGTTTGAATTCAGCAAATTGGTTGATTTAACCAAGCCATTAATATTTTTGGTGATTATTCTATTTGCTTTCGTGGGTATGCCATTCTGGTTTATGGCTATTCATCCTCACATAACCTTGGCGGTGATCGTAGCCACGATGATATTGCTTATGTGGCAGAAATCATTCCCGATAGCTGCTTTTGTTGGGCTTACAATGTTATGCGGCGTAAGCGCTCAAGTGATCATAGATAGTCAGAATGGGCAGATTATGTTGCTGGCTATTTGTGCTGTTGTTGCGGCATGCGACATTGCGGCTTATTTTGCTGGACGGCGCTTTGGCGGTCCCAAACTGGCGCCGTCAATCAGCCCGAATAAAACAATGTCGGGCGCCATAGCTGGCCTTGTGGCGGCAGGCATCCTTTGCTTTCTTTTTGCTGATATGTTTGGGTTAACGCCTGTTGTCGCTTTTGGATTTGGTTGTATTATTGGTTGTTTGGCTCAGATCGGTGACTTGCTTGAATCCCGCTTGAAACGGCACATGGGCGTTAAAGACAGTGGTCGCCTTATCCCTGGTCATGGCGGTTTACTTGACCGCTTTGATGGATATTTACTTACTTTGCCGACAATCGCATTGGTGTTTTTTACTTAATAAAGGGTTGGCATGTCGTCACAAAAAGTCATTACAATCCTGGGTGCAACAGGCTCCATTGGCGATAATACACTATCTTTGGTGCGCAAACATCCTGACCTGTTTCATATCAAGGCAATGGTTGGAGGTTCAAATGTCGAAAAGCTTGCCGACCTTGCGTTCGAATTCAAACCAGATGTTGTTGGCATTGCTGATCTTGCCAAACAAACACGCCTTGCCGAACGCCTGGCTGGCACTGGCATAGAGATTGTTGCTGGTGATCAGGAATGCGCAGCATTAGCGGCGGTAAAAGTTGATATCGTGATTGCGGGCATTGTCGGTATTGCTGGGTTGCCATCAATGATGAAAGCTGTCGAAGCAGGCCAAACCATTGGGGTGGCGAACAAGGAATCTTTGGTTTCGGCAGGCTATGTGATTAGTCAGGCCGCGGCTAAATATGGGGCGCGTTTAATTCCACTCGACAGTGAACATAGTGCTATTTTTCAATGCTGGCATGGATGGAAAGAACGTCTAGACGGCAAAAATATTGATAATGACATGTCATCAATCCTGCGGATCTGCCTGACCGCATCTGGGGGACCGTTTTTATCGCGTCCATTGGATGAATTCGCATCCATCAAGCCTATCGATGCGGTAACCCATCCTAATTGGGAAATGGGTCGAAAAATTTCGGTTGATAGCGCAACGATGATGAACAAAGGTCTTGAAGTTATCGAGGCGCATTTTTTATTTGATGTAACTGCTGAGCAAATTGAAGCGGTTATTCATCCCCAGTCTGCAGTTCATGGCATGATGTATTTTCGTGACGGATCAATAATTGCTCAGCTTGGCTCGGCAGATATGCAGGTGCCGATTTCCTATGCCCTGAATATGCCTGGCCGGTTAAACTGGAACCCCGAACCGCTGGATATTGTTGCTCTTGGTAGTCTTGAATTTATGGCTATTGAACTGGATCGCTTTCCGTGTTTTGGCCTTGCGCGAAACGCTTTGATTCAAGCTGGAACAGCCCCTGCCATATTAAATGGCGCCAATGAAGTTGCTGTTGCCGCATTTTTGGACGGTCAAATAGACTTTTCGGCAATCGCGACTGTTGTGGCAAATACTCTTTCCGCCGCCATAGATGGTGATGTTAATACGCTTGACGCTGTTATTGCTGTAGATGATGAAGCGCGGCGTATAGCTGCAAACCTTGTTGAAAAAATGAATAAACTATAATGTTAATAATCGGCGAAACTAGAGGTAACTAAGATGGGCGAACTTGGGTTTTTTGATCTGATTATTGGCTTTTTACTATTGATAACCCCTGTGGTTTTCTTTCATGAACTTGGTCATTATTGGGTGGCGCGCAAAGCAGGCGTGATCGTCGAGGTTTTTTCAATCGGCTTTGGTCCTGAACTTTATGGATGGACAGCCAGAAGTGGCACGCGGTGGCGGATTGCGGCAATACCATTTGGTGGTTTTGTTAAAATGCGTGGTGATGAAGATGCGGCTAGCACTCCTGGGCAAGACAGTGCCCATGTCAAAGGCAGCTTCGGTGGCGCTGGCCTCTATTGGCGGATGGCCATTGTCCTAGCAGGGCCAGTGGCCAACTTCATTCTGGGTATATTGTTGTTTGCCATTGTTTACATAACTGTTGGTAAACAGGTATTACCTGCTGAAATAGGTGAGGTGATGCCGGAAATGCCAGCTGCCGAAGCTGGATTGCAAAGCGGTGACCTTATTCTGGAAATTGACGGTATCAAAATACGTGAATTCAACGATATGCGTGGTCTGATTATAGAAAGCCCAGGTAAGAAACTGGATTTCCGTTTGCGCCGTGACGGTCAGGAATTGACCTTGCCAGTAACGCCAATGCCGCAATTCAGCGAACAGCTGGACATTACAGTTGGCGTGCTTGGGGTTAAGTCGATGCCTGTCAATGCACGTGTGCGCATGGCACCCTCTACCGCAGTGGTTGCGGCAACATCTGATGCGTTTCATATGTCGATTATGATTTTGCGTGGTTTAGGTCGTGCTGTAACAGGTAATATTCAAAAAGGTGAGGTTGGCGGACCTGTTCGTATAGCTGAAATCTCTGGGACTGTGCTCAATCAGGGGATCGTACCGTTTATTTTGCTGACAGCGGTGATATCAATCAATCTTGGTTTGATTAATTTGCTACCTGTTCCGGCATTGGATGGCGGTCATATGGCGTTTTTCCTGATCGAAGCGGTGCTTGGCAAGCCCCTACCAATACACTGGCAGGCAATTTTGATGCGCGGTGGTATTGCGATTTTGATGACCCTGACATTATTTCTGGTCTTGTTTGATCTGGCGCGATTGTTACCATAAGAAATTGTATCTGGGATTTTGGTTTGTTTGCCTTTACTGTCTCAATGTTCTTAAATTCAACTGCTTCCGTGCCTGCTCGGACAAATATGGAGTATCCATGCGTAATTTTATCATAATTGCGATTTTTCTTTTTGTTTCAGGTTTGTTGTTGCCAGTTAATGACATATATGCCCAGTCAAATGATCAGAATATCCGGGTATCCGAGATACGGGTGGTAGGAAACCGGCGGGTGTCATCGGGCACCGTTCTGTCATACTTGCCAGTGAATGTTGGTGATGTGGTGACGCAAAGTAGCCTTAATGTGGCGCTTGAGCGGCTTTTTGATACGGGTCTTTTCAAAGATATAGCGATCGATAATGCCGCCGGCGTTATCACCATTGATATTCTGGAAAACCCAATCATTAATCGGATCAGTATTGAAGGTAACGACGCGATCAGTGATGATCGCTTGAGGGAGGCTATTGATGTGCAGCCGCGCCGTGTCTTCACCCAGAAACTTGCCCTTGAAGCCACCAAAACCCTGCTTGATCTTTATCAGGCAGGTGGCCGTTTTGGTGCCTCGGTAGAGCCAAAGATCATCGAGCTAGACGAAAACCGCGTCGATCTTGTTTTTGAGGTGAATGAAGGCCCGTTAATCAAAATCAGTTCGATCACCTTTTCGGGAAACCAACGCTATTCAGACCGGGTTCTGCGGAGTGTCATTTCCAGCCGCGAAAAACGCTGGTGGGCATTTTTGAGTGCGACTGACAAATATGATGAAGGCCGGCTGGATTATGATGTGCGCTTGCTTCGCCAGTTTTATCTGGCGCGCGGTTACGCTGATATTGCTGTAACACGTGTGCGCGGCGGCTTATTGCCTGACCGTAGCGGTTTCGCTGTATCATTTATTTTGAGTGAAGGAACGCAATATACTGTCCGAGATATCACCCTGGACAGCGAAATTGAGAATGTTGATATTCCTGATCTGATCTCGCTACTCGATTTTCCTGATGATAACCGCTATGACGTGCGCTCACTTGAACAGGGTCTGGTTGACATCACAAACCGCCTTGGTGAGTTTGGTTATGCCTTTGTTGACGTGCGCCCCGAAATAACAACCGTGCCGGAAGACAGTGTTCTTGATATTCACATCACTGTTGGTAAAGCCCGCAAGAATTTTGTTGAGCGTATTGATATCATTGACAATACCCGAACGCTTGACGATGTTATCCGCCGCGAAATGGAACTTGTCGAAGGTGATGCCTTTAACACCCTGAAGCTTGAACGCTCGGAGCGGAATATCCGTAATCTTGGCTATTTTGCCAAGGTTGATGTGCGCAATATTCAGGGCAGTAGCGAAGATCAGACAATTTCGCAAATCATTGTTGAAGAACAA
Organism: Candidatus Puniceispirillum sp.; assembly: GCA_018668795.1. GTDB lineage: Bacteria > Pseudomonadota > Alphaproteobacteria > Puniceispirillales > Puniceispirillaceae > Puniceispirillum. The sequence goes on from JABJBD010000099.1 coordinate 35,361, forward strand.
TCAACAGGTGAATTCAGCGTTGGTGTCGGTTATTCGACTTTGGACAAGACCAGCTTGAATCTGGGTGTCGCCGAGCGTAATTTCCTGGGCGCTGGTCGTTCGGTGCGGGCAACCATTGGCCTTTCTGATTCAAAAACCGATTTCGTTATTGGTGTTACCGAGCCTTATTTTCTTGGTCGTAATCTGACTGGCAGTGCCTCTTTGTTCAATGAAAAGAACAAAGTAAATTCGGTAACAACAAATCGTACAGGTGTTAATTTTGGCGTTGGATTTAGCGCTGCTAACGATATTTATCATCAGGTCAATTACCGCCTAGATCAAAGTAAAACAACAGTTTCATCGACCACGGCGACGTCGGTAACTGGGGAAAATGGCAAAACAATCCTTACATCGTCAATCGGCTATACGCTTGGTAAAGATACGCGTGACAACAAATTTGATCCATCAGAAGGCTATTTGATGGAAATATCGGAAACGATAGCTGGCCTTGGTGGTGATGCAAAATATTCCCGCACAGTTGGCCGAGCGGCTTATTATCAGCCATATCTGTTCAATGCCGTCATATTGGGCGTACGTGGCCGTGTAGGCCATGTCAGTGGTCTAGGCGAAAAGGTAACGCAATTACAACGTTTTGCGCTTGGTGGTCGCCTTGTTCGTGGTTTCACGGGATCGGGAATTGGTCCGCGTGACACAGGCTCAAAAAGTGCCGTTGGCGGTAACAATATGTATTCAGGATCCGTTGAAGTGGTTTCCGATTTGGGTTTAAGCAAGGATATTGGTGTCCGCTGGACGGCCTATACTGATTTTGGTTCGGTATGGGGAACGGATTATCCGTCTGGCGTGACCAAACCCGATGATCAATCCATGCGTGCGTCTTTAGGCGTAGGTATTCTCTGGGATACGGTTCTTGGGCCAATGTCATTCTACTGGGCGGATCCTATATCGAAGCAGTCACATGATGAAACAAAACGGTTCCAGCTATCGATTGGCACAAGGTTCTAGCCATCATCCGGCTCTAGCGCAGCGAAAGCCGATAAGATGATGCGTAATATGAACCACATCGTTCAGCCATAGCATAGCGTGTGCAGAAAAGATGATGTATAAAACAATAAGATAGAGTAGATATTAAAGTCTATTTCAACGAATTTAGGTCTGCGCTCTAAGGAATGTGTAAAATATGCACTATCGACTAGCTAAATGTCTGTTGCTTTTACTAATGGCATCTTTCATGTCTGTTTCGTCATTCGCGCAGGAATCAACACAAGATGTTGACCTGAGTGTAAAACGCATAGGCCTTGTTGATATTGAGGGGGTTTTGCGGTCGGCAGAAGCATCTGAAAAAGTACGCTCGCTTCTTGATGAACAACGCGGAAAATTTCAGCAGGAATTTAACATTATTGAGAAACAGCTTCAGGATACCGAACGCGACCTCACTCTAAAGCGCGGCGTAATTTCTGACGCAGAATTTGATAATCAGCGTATTGCCTTCCAGAAAAAGGTTACCCAGCTACAACAAGATATTCAGTACCGCCGTCAGGCGCTTGATAACGCCTATCAAAAAGCACAAAATGATCTGCGTGCTTTGGCCATTGATATCCTGACTGAAATTGCGGCTGAAAAGCAGCTTGACCTTATTTTGGCGCGTAATTCTGCATTGATCTTTTTGCCGCATTTCAACATTTCTAACGAAGTTCTGTTACGTCTGAATGAGCGTACAAAAAATGCAAAAATTGAAATTGAAATCACTAATCCTGACGATAATTAGGATGATCTGGTGACAATTAACCGCACATTCTATGACTTTGACGACACATTAACGGTGTTGCAGCTTGCTGATATTGTTGGTGGCACCATCGTGCCGTCAAACGGCGCTAACCCTTCGAATCTGATTAAAGATATAGCCCCTTTTCACAGTGCGGCTGTTGGTGCCTTGTCCTATGTTTCAAATGATACACATCTAACTAGCCATAACATTCCCGATAACGCCATACTTCTGGCGCCAGAATCATGCCGTGAGTTGTTGCCGGATACAGTTAATCTTATCATTGTTGAAAACCCAAGGCTTGCCTTTGCCTCTGCAGCGCGTCATCTGGTGAAACAGCGAACCATTCCCGAAAATCATCTGACCGCATCAGCCATTGCTTCAACAGCAAGGATTGATCCAACCGCAAAAATATCACCGCGGGCGACGATCATGGATAATGTCGTCATAGGTGCAAACACTACGATTGAGGCAGGCGCTGTTATTTATCCGCATGTATCCATCGGCGCTAATTGTAGGATATTGGCCAATAGTTCAATAGCCTTTGCAGAAATTGGTGATAATGTGGTTATCCGCAACGGTGTCGTTATCGGCAGTGCTGGTTTTGGTTTTGAACCAGGCTCAGATGGTATTGCCAAGGTGCCACAATTGGGCATTACGCAAATTGGTGACGGCTGTGATATCGGGTCAAATTCAACGGTTGATCGCGGTAGCTTGAACGACACTGTTTTGGGTAAAATGGTAATGATCGATAATTTATGCCACATTGCCCATAATTGCAGCATCGGTGACAATTGCATGATTGCCGCGCAAGTTGGCATGGCAGGCAGTGTTACGCTTGGCAAGAAAGTAATAATTGGGGGACAGGCAGGTATATCCGGACATTTGACGATCGGCGACGAGGCGATCATTATGGGGCATTCGGGTGTTACCAAGAACGTAGATGCCAAAACAACCGTTGTTGGCTTTCCGGCAGAAGCAAGTGGTGACTATTGGCGTAAACTGGCTGGACTACGTCGTCTCTTAAAACAGTCAGACAACAAAAAATGACAAGGGTATGATGATGGGTGCGGAAACAGTAAATTTGAACATTGACGAGATTAAAAAGCTGATCCCGCATCGCCCACCGTTATTGCTGATTGATCGGGTTGAAGACATTATCCCCGATCAGGAAGCAACCGGTATAAAAGCTGTCAGCATGGGTGAACCATTCTTTGTTGGTCATTTTCCTGACTTTCCGGTTATGCCAGGCGTTTTGATTGTTGAGGCTTTGGCTCAAACAGCGGCCTGTATGGTGGCAGTAACGCTTGGTGACGCAACCAAAGGCAAGCTTGTCTTTTTCACAACAATTGAAAAAGCACGTTTTCGTACACCTGTGCGTCCGGGCGATATGATGCGCCTCCATGTCACCAAGACAGCAGCAAAAGGACCATTGTGGAAATTTACGGGTGTTGCATTAGTTGACGGTAAAACAGTTGCCGAGGCCGAATTTGGCGCGATGACTGTTGATCCAGCGCGCTAGAAGTGAGCAGTCAAATGGATCAGTCAAATCTCACGAGTACCGATATTCACCCAACAGCCATCATCAGCAATGCCGCGACTATTGGTACGGGTGTTTCGGTTGGCGCTTATTGTGTTGTTGGTGACAATGTTGTGCTTGGTGACGGCGTCAAGCTCATGAGCCATGTGGTCATTGAAGGTCATACATTAATTGGTGCTGGCACCGAAATTTACCCCTTTGCCGTGCTTGGATGTGCGCCTCAGCATACCCGCTATGAAGGTGAGCCTTCTACATTGGAGATTGGTGAAAATTGTGTCATTCGCGAACATGTCACCATGCACCCGGGAACAGCGATAGATAAAATGCGCACAATCGTTGGTAATAATGGCTTGTTTTTCGCCGGGGCGCATGTCGCGCATGACTGTATTGTTGGCGACAATGTTATCTTTGCCAATAACGCATCATTAGGGGGGCATGCCATAATCGGTGACAGCGTCATGCTTGGTGGTTACTCGGCTGTGCAACAGCGTTGCCGTGTTGGAAGTCATTGCATGCTTGGTGCGCATTCGCTTGTTGATTCGGATGTCGTGCCATTTTCCATTGCTGTTGGTAACCGCGCACGCTTGTCGGGTATAAATGTTATTGGCCTCTCTCGGCGGGGCTTTTCTGATGACAGCGTAAATGCGCTTCGTGCCGCATTCCAGATGCTTTTTGAGGCTGATGACATTTTTGCCTCCCGTGTTGAAACCACACGCGCCCATTTTGCAGATAATGCCGAAGTGCAAGAAATGATTGCCTTTATCGACGGTGCCGGACGTAATGGTATCTGTCAGGCGGCGAAACGCTGAGGTCACTATGACAAAGCTTGCCATTATCGCTGGTCAGGGACATATTCCCGTCGATATTGGCCATGCCGCCATTGCGCAAGGCTATGATGTAATTATTATGCCGTTGGAACATCAGGCCGATGCCGATTATAACGGATTCAAGACTGAACCAATTGGTTTGGCCAATATCGGACGTACTCGCAAATTGTTGCTGGATCATAAATGTGACG
>JABJBD010000119.1 GCA_018668795.1 Candidatus Puniceispirillum sp.
ATGTGCATTTTGCCGTAAAAATGTCGATTTACCTGCCATATTTGGCCCAGTCAGAAGCCAGATCGCCGCCGCATCATCCCCATCTGCCCCAAGCTGACAATCATTCGGAATAAAGGGCGTTTGCGCGGGCAGCATCATTTCGATCACTGGATGCCGTCCCTTATCGATCACATACACCGATTCTTCGCGCATATCTGGACGTACAAATTGGGCATCGCGTGCCAGAATCGCCGCCGCCGCCGCCACATCAAGCTCGGCCAAGGCTGTGGCCGCTTCGCCAATCTGGCTTGCCCACCCAATGACCGCTTCGCTCAAAGCGTCAAAAATCTCCAATTCCTTGGCCAGCGCTTTGCCTGCCGCCGCCGCCATATCGCGTTCCATTTCGGCCAGTTCGGTGGTGGTGAAACGCACCGTTTGCGCCGTTGTCTGGCGATGGATAAACAACTCTGACTGCATCAGTTTGTCGGCATGCGTAGCGCGCACATCAACATGATAGCCAAGCACGTTATTATGTTTGATTTTCAGACTGGCAATATTGGTGGCTTCGGCATAACGCGCTTGCAATGCCGCCATCAGACGGCGGCTTTCATCACGAAGCTGGCGCACATCATCCAGCCCTTGATCATAGCCAATGCGCACAAAGCCACCATCGCGCGCCAGAAACGGCAATTCATCCGCCAGCGCAGGCGCCAGCTTATCCGCCAATGCCAACGGCGCGACCAATTGTTGCAAAAGCGATTCCATCCCTGATGGCAAGGTGGCAAACAGCGCGTTTGTCCCAGTTTGGCTCATTTGAGTTTGGCTCATTTGAGTTTGGTTCATTTGGGTCTGGCGAACCAGCCCAACCACCGCTTCGGCAATGCGCAGCCCCGTTTCCAGCGCGGCCAGATCACGCGGGCCACCATGCCCCATGGTCAGGCGTGTCACCGCCCGTTGCATATCGGGAAGCGTGCGCAACTTGTCACGCATCGTCGCCATCGTTACATCATATTCGATAAACCATGATACCAGATCTTGCCGCGCCACAATCTCTGCTAGATCGCATAAAGGTGCCGCAAGGCGCGCTGCCAGCATCCGGCTTCCTGCCGCTGTCATGGTGCGGTCAACCGCATGTAAAAGACTGCCTTTGCGTTCACCCGCCAGCGTGCGCGTCAACTCAAGCGATCGGCGCGTTGCCGGATCAATCTCCAGATACACACTATGCGCAATCGCTTGCAACGGTTGCAAACGTGGCATATTGCCAATCTGTGTTGCCTCAATATAGCCAAGCAAAGCGCCTGCCGCCGACAGCATCGCCCGCGAAAAATCGCCATAGCCGTCAAGACTGCTCACACCAAAGAAATTTTGTAATGTTTGCGTACCAAGGCTGGAATCGAACATCGAAGGGGCTTGTTCGGTAATACATAGCTCATCTGCCCATGGCCAGTGCGTACAATCTTGCCCTTGCGGGACAATTAATTCAGATGGCGTCAGCCGGACAATGACATCTTCAATGCCCGAATTGACGCTATCATCATTGCTTGGGCTTTCATCCATTATAGCTTCGACAAAAAAGTCGCCTGTTGACATATCTGCCCATGCCAATGCCTGACTATCGCCAGCCCGCCCCAGCGCGGCCAGAAAATTATGCGCGCGCGGCTCCAGCAAATCATCTTCGGTCAATGTGCCAGGCGTCATCACCCTCACAACATCGCGTTTTAACGGGCCTTTGGCACCGCGCTGTTTCTGCGCTTCTGGGCTTTCTGTCTGCTCGCACACAGCCACCCGATGACCTGCACGAATCAGCCGCGCCATATAGGCATCCACAGCATGCACAGGCACCCCGCACATTGGAATATCTTCACCTTGGTTTTTGCCGCGTTTGGTCAGCGCAATGCCCAGAATCGCGGCAGCAACTTCCGCATCCTCAAAGAACATCTCGTAAAAATCACCCATCCGGTAGAACAGTAAACTGTCCGGATGCGATGCTTTGACGCTAAGATATTGCGCCATCATTGGTGTCGGCGCTTTTACTTTTGCTGGAACTGATGTAGAAAGTTGTGAAGCCATTATATTTTAAAGAATGCATCATCCCCCAAAACAGGACAAGGGGGCTTTATTCTTTGCCCCCCAAATGATTATGAAATACTATCTATCACGCCTATAGTGAATAAAATAGCGTTACCTATTTATCACTTACAATATATCATATCCCAGAGAAAAACTCATGACATCAAAAAGCAAAAACCTTGATAAAGAAGCGCTCCTTTTTCATGCCAAAGGTCGCCCTGGTAAGCTTGAAATCGCCGCTACCAAACCTCTGACAAGCCAGCGCGATTTATCACTGGCCTATTCGCCAGGTGTTGCCGCGCCTTGTCTGGCGATCGCTGAAAATGTCGATACTGCCTATGATTATACGGCCAAGGGCAATCTGGTGGCTGTTATTTCAAATGGTACCGCCGTTCTGGGACTTGGTGACATTGGTGCCGCCGCCGCCAAACCGGTGATGGAAGGCAAAGCGGTTCTGTTCAAAAAATTTGCCGATATTGATGGTATCGACCTTGAACTGGATACCAGCGACACGGATAAATTTGTCAATGCTGTGTCCTTGCTTGGGCCCAGCTTTGGCGGCATCAATCTTGAAGACATCAAAGCCCCTGAATGCTTTATCATCGAACAGCAGTTACGCGAACTTATGGATATTCCGGTGTTCCATGACGATCAGCATGGCACCGCCATTATCGCGGCCGCAGGTTTGATTAACGCGCTACATCTGACTGGCCGTGACATGAAAACGATCAAGATCGTCAGCAATGGCGCTGGTGCCGCGTCGATTGCCTGTGTGGAATTGATGAAAACCATGGGTGTACCGCACCAGAACGTCATTATCTGTGACCGTTCAGGTCCGATCTATAAAGGCCGCGAAGGTTCGATGAACCAATGGAAATCGGCGCATGCCGTTGACACTGACGTGCGCAGTCTTGAAGACGCCCTTGTCGGGGCTGATGTGTTTCTGGGACTATCGGCGGCAGGCGCGTTGACCCCATCAATGGTCAAGAAAATGGCTGACCGTCCTATCATCTTTGCAATGGCCAATCCGGTGCCTGAAATCATGCCTGATGAAGCCAAAGCCGTGCGTCCTGATGCTATTATCGCCACAGGCCGGTCTGATTTTCCGAATCAGGTCAATAACGTGCTTGGATTTCCCTATATTTTTCGTGGTGCGCTTGATGTACGCGCCAGCAAAATCAATGACGAGATGAAAATTGCCGCCGCCGAAGCGATTGCCATGCTGGCGCGCGAAGATGTGCCAGATTCAGTCGCCGACGCCTATGATGGTCAGACCTTGTCATATGGTGAAGATTATATCATTCCGGCGCCGTTTGATCCGCGTCTTATTTCGTCGGTTTCCTCAGCTGTTGCCGAAATGGCGATGAAAACTGGCGTTGCACGACGGCCAATTGCCGATCTGGATGCCTATCGCCGTGATCTGTCAGCGCGGCTTGATCCCACCGCTTCGACCTTGCAAACCATCTATGACCGCATCAGCGCCAAGAAAAAAACCGTTGTCTTTGCCGAAGGTGAAGAAGAAAAGGTCATCCGCGCCGCATTGTCATTCCGCAATGCAGGTTACGGTAATCCGATTCTGGTTGCCCGTGAACATCGGGTCAAGGAAACCATCGCCCGCCTTGGTCTTGAAGGTGCTGAAGATATTCCGGTCACCAATGCCAAAATTTCCGATCATAATGAAGACTATATCGACTTCCTTTATAAAAAACTGCAACGCAAAGGGTCGCTCAAACGCGACTGTCAGCGCATGGTCAATCTTGATCGTAATGTTTTTGCCGCCTGTATGGTCAGCATGGGGCATGCCGATACGATGGTCACCGGTCTGACGCGGTCATTCAAACCTAGCTTCGAACATGTAACGCGCGTCATCAATGTGGCTGAAAACAGCCAGTTCATGGCGGCGTCGATGATTGTTTCACGCGGACGCACGATTTTTGTTGGCGATGTATCGGTAACCGAACGGCCAAGCGGCGAGGAAATGGCCAATATTGCCGAAGCGATGGCTGCCAAGGCACAGCAGATGGGGCATCAGCCGCGCGTTGCGATCCTGTCCTTTACCAATTTTGGCAGTCCTGAATCTGCCATTGCCGCCGAATCCCGTCGCGCTATCGACGTTCTCAAAGCGCGCAAGGTGACATTTGAATTTGATGGCGAGATGAGTGCCGAGGTTGCGCTTGATTACAATTTGATGAAATCACGCTATCCTTTCTGCAATCTGTCTGGTCCAGCCAATATTCTGGTCATGCCAGGTCTGCATTCAGCGAATATTTCATACAAGCTGATTCAGCAAATTGCCGAAGGCTCGATCATCGGGCCGATGTTGCTTGGCGGTGAATATCCGTTCCAGATCGTCAATATGAGCGACTCGGTTCACGACATTGTTCAGGCCGCCGCCCTCGCCGCTTACGAGACCTTGCGCTAACCTGACTGTGCGTCCAAGGCTCTAACCTAAAGCGTTGCTGCCAATGCTTTCAGGTCCATTTGTGGCCGCGCCCCGATATGGGCAATCACCTCGCCGGCGGCAAGGCTGGCCAGCCGTCCGGACATTTCAATCGAATATCCGTTTGTGCGCCCATACAAATATCCAGCCGCAAACAGATCGCCCGCGCCTGTCGTATCGATCACCGCCCCTTGTGGCATGGCGGGAACTTCATATTGTGCATCCCTTGTACCATAAAAGGCACCTTTGGCACCGCGCGTGACAATCAATTCGTCAACCATCTGCACCAGTTCGCTTATGGCGTCTGGCACTGGCATTTCGCACAGGCTCATGGCTTCATCTTCATTCGCGAACAGAATATTGACATGGTCTTTGATAAAGGCACCCAGCGCATCCCGATGCCGTTCGGCACACCACGGATCCGATAAGGATAATGAAATCTTGGCGTCGTATTTTGTGGCCAGTTCGGCAGCGCGGGCGAAAATCGCTGGCCCATGCGGTGCATCAAACAGATAGCCTTCAAGATAAATAATTTTTGACGCGGCGATTTCAGTCTCGATCAGATCGGCTGGTTCCACCTCAATACAGGCACCAAGATAGGTATTCATCGACCGCGCCGCATCAGGTGTTACCAGAATAATTGACGATGCGGTGGCGGATCCATCCTGCTTTGGCGGATTGGCAAAGCGTACATTGGCGGCGGCAATATCATGGCTGAAACTTTTGCCCAGCACATCATCACGCACGCGTCCGGCAAATCCTGCTTTGCCTCCAAAAGCGGCAACACCAACTGCCGTATTCGCCGCCGAACCACCCGAAATCTCGGTAGGGGCATCAAGCGCGGCATATAATGTAGCCGAGCGCGGCGCATCGACCAGATTCATCATCCCGCGGCCAATACCATGCGTTTCCAGAAACGCATCCTCACAGGTCGCAAAGACATCGACAATCGCATTACCAATGGTAAGCACATCCAAACTTTTATCTGACATAATAATCCTAATTGCTTTACCCGCTTGATAAGCCCGGCTGAAATCTTGATCTCCAAGGCAAAAGGAACATAGGCAAGCGATATCTGATAGACAAGCACAAATGAACCATGAGATAAGTTTGATATAGATATTATGCCTTCAATTCAGGCCGCATTCGGTTTACATACAGCTTATAACGGTCATTCGGCCAAGGGACTTCATTAATGCTTTTGCTGCGTCTGTTTACTTGTTCTTTTGTCCCGTTATCCGTCATCAAATATACTGTCCTTGCTGGACTTCTGGTTGCCTGTCAGCCCCAGAATATTGCAACTAACGGCACCCCGACAGCCACAACAAAAGCTATAACCAAACCAGCCCCCACGCCCAGCAATGACACTGCCAATCTTATCGTCACCGAAACGGTCATAAAATCATCATCAGGTGCCAACAGCACCACAGGCACCACAGCCACAATATCTGGTCCCACAATTGTGGCATCGGTACCACCTCAGCCCACAGGCAACACAGCATCTGACATCCAGCCTGACAGCATGCAACCGCAAGAGACCGTGCCCGAAATCGTACCAGAAATCGTGCCGCCAGCCCCGCCATCGCCGCCGCCAGAATTCAAACCACATACTGTTTTAGCAAAGCCAGATTCAGTTCTGTTATCCTTGCTTGGTACGGCTGACATCATCCGCACCGAAGGTCAGGTGAAAATATGGCAATACCGCCTTGATAGTTGTGTTTTCGATTTTTTCCTGACGCCTGAAAACGGCATTTATGCCGTACGCGACTGGGCGTATCGCGCGTCCATATTAGGCACCAAAGCCAACGAGCTGATCTGCCGCCGCGCACTGGCCAAAGACCGGATGCGGCCTGCCAGTGGCTAATCCAAATCCAGACGCTATCCGCAATACAGGACTTCAGGCGGTTTTATTGGGAAACAGACACAGATCGGCAATCTCACAGGTGCCACATTCAGGCTTGCGGGCTTTACATACATAACGCCCATGCAGGATCAGCCAGTGATGCGCGCCCTTTTTCCATATCTCGGGCACTCGCCGCACTAATTCCTTTTCGACAATTTCGACAGTCTTGCCAGGTGCCATACGGGTGCGGTTTGACACCCGGAAAATATGCGTATCAACAGCAATCGTCGGATGTCCAAAGGCTTCGTTCAGCACCACATTTGCGGTTTTGCGGCCTACTCCGGGCAACGCTTCCAATGCCGCACGGTTTTCTGGCACCCGGCCATTATGGCGCGTGATCAGCAACTCGGACAGGCGGAATACATTTTTCGCTTTGGTGTTGAACAGGCCAATCGTGCGGATGTGATAGCTGATTCCGTCAATCCCAAGCGCGACCATCTGATCGGGGGTCCTGGCGGCGGCAAACAGGCCTTTGGTGGCTTTATTCACCCCAACATCGGTAGCTTGTGCTGACAGCACCACAGCTACCAGCAAGGTAAAGGGATCGCTGAATTCAAGTTCAGTCTGCGGATCAGGCTGGCGTTTGGACAATCGTTCAAAACAGCGCGCCATATTATCAAGTCGCATTTTCTGCGTCATCATATCCTCTATTTGGCCTTTAACGGTGTCTGTAAGTCACCAATTTGCCCAACTATTTTTACTGGCTATCTTGAAACAAACAGCTATCCAAGCGTAAAGTGATTTTTGGTATTCGCCAAGCGTCGCTTGCCCAAGGCGCATCATATTCACATGTTGAGTTCGTTTCATGCCTCAAAAAATTATTATTGATACCGACCCTGGCATTGACGATGCCATGGCCATTCATATGGCGTTTGCCGATCCACGCCTTGATGTACTTGGCCTGACCACGATCTTTGGCAATGTCACGATTGATATCGCCACGCGCAATGCTTTGGTGCTGGCCGAAATGGCACATTATAAAACCGCCATCATCAAAGGCGCGCCCATCCCGCGCCGCCGCCCGCTTGAGCCGCCTGCCGATTTTGTGCATGGCGCCGAAGGCTTTGGCGACGTGCCGCCAATCACCCCGCAAGGTACACCCGTCGCCGAGGACGCAGCGCGCTATCTATGTGAAACATGCGCCGCACATCCGGGCGAAATTATCATCTGCGCGGTTGGCCCTCTGACCAATCTAGCCGCCGCGCTTGATTATGATCCGGCGATTGTCGATCACGTAAAAGCTGTCGTGATCATGGGCGGTTCGGCCGCGCCGCATGGTAATGTCACCGCCGTTGCCGAAGCCAATATCTGGAATGACCCTGATGCGGCTGAATGTGTTTTTGCTGCCCGCTGGCCAGTGACCATGGTTGGTCTTGATGTCACCGAAAAAGCGCAATGCATGCCGGCTGACTTTGCCGCACTTGCCAGACAGTCGCCTGATATTGGCGGGTTTTTGAACGCGGCGACGCAATTCTATTTCGACTTTCATGAAAACAAAACGGGCATCCGTTCATGTTTCATGCATGACCCTTCGGCGGTGCTGGCGATCACCGACCCTGAATATTTTGACTTTGAATCTATGGCGCTTACAGTAATATGCGATGGCGATGATATTGGTCGTACCTTGCCTGTTGATGATGCCAGCCGCCCGATGGTTCAGGTGGCTATGCAGGTGAATGCCAGCGCGGTACAGGGCAAATTCACCCAGCTTGTTGCCCAGGCAGATAAGCTGAAAGCCAACCGGGCAACAGATGCCCAACGTTAAATGTCAGGGTTAAAAGACCAGTATTAAGATCTAAGATTAGGACACACCATGAACATTGAAACCGTAGATTATCAGGCCAATGATGCGGCTATTTCGCTACAACGGTCTTTGCGCGATACGGGCTTTGCCGTGCTTGCCAACCACCCGATCGCGGCGGATCGTCTGGCACGCCTTTACGATCTTTGGGGCGACTTCTTTGCCAGCGACGCCAAGCATGATTTCACCGTTCAGCCCCCGCGCCATGATGGCTTTTTTCCATTCCGTTCGGAAAATGCCAAGGATTCACCTATCAAGGATCTGAAAGAATTTTTCCATATCTATCCCGACTCGCCCGTTCCCGATGGGCTAGAGGATGAAACCCGCACTATTTATCGTGAACTGGTGACACTTGGCACCGAATTGCTTGGCTGGATTCAGGCACAGACGCCACCAGACATTGCCGCCACCTTCACCATGCCGCTTGACGAAATGATGTATGAAAGCCAGGAAAGTCTGCTTCGCATTTTGCATTATCCGCCAATTGTCGCCCCTGAACCAGATGCGATACGGGCGGCAGCACATGAAGATATAAATCTGATTACATTGCTTTTATCGGGATCAAAACCGGGGCTACAGGCGCGTGATGCACAAGGCACATGGCATAGCATTGCATGCGACCCGGGAATGATAACGATCAATAATGGCGACATGCTGGCGATGGCCAGTGGCAATTATTATCCGTCAACAACGCATCGGGTGATAAATCCTGATGTACATGCCAATCAATCGCGCTATTCTATGCCTATGTTTTTACATCCGCGATCCGATGTATTGTTACAGCCTGGCATGACAGCAGATAATTATCTGCAACAACGCCTCAAGGAAATTGGGCTAAAGTAAGACATTGGCCTGACGTAAGAAATCGGCCTGAGGTCAGGCTGGTGTTAATAAATGACTATCATTTTAAGGGACTATCATTTTAAGGGACTAGGGAGATATAAATGTTGAATAAATTTTTAGGGGCGGCGATCGCCCTCACCATGAGTACAACTGCCTTTGCCGCTGACTTTAAACCTGCTGTCATCTATGACATGGGCGGTAAATTCGACAAATCCTTCAACGAAGGTGTGTGGAATGGCGTCCAGAAATTTACTGCCGAATCAGGTGTTGAAGTGATGGAATTTGAAGTCACCAACGAAACCCAGCGTGAACAGGCCATGCGCCGCATGGCCGAACGTGGTGCCACTGTAATTTTGGGTGTTGGCTTTGCCCAGGCCGATGCGATTTCAAAAGTGGCGGCTGAATATCCTGATCGTCAATTCTCGATCATCGATGTGGGCTGGCTTGATGCGCCGAACCTGCGCCAATATGTGTTCAAGGAACATGAAGGAAGCTACATTGTCGGTGTTGCCGCCGCCAAAGCGTCACAGACGAACAAGGTTGGCTTTATCGGCGGTATGGATATCGGCCCTATTAGTAGATTTGGATGTGGCTTTATTGGCGGTGTTAAAGCTGTCAATAGTAACATTGAGGTTTATCAGAACATGACCGGTTCAACACCTGCTGCTTGGAATGATCCTGCCAAAGGTGCTGAGCTAGCTCAATCACAGATAGATCGTGGTGCCGATGTTGTTTACCACGCAGCTGGTGGAACAGGTGTTGGCGTCATTCAAGCTGCAGCTGATGCTGGAAAATTAGCTATAGGAGTTGATAAAAACCAGAATGGCCTGCGTCCTGGAAGTGTCCTAACCTCTATGCTAAAGCGAGTTGATGTTGCGGCCTATGAAACATTTACCGATGCTAAAGCTGGTAAATTTACAGCAGGCCTCGTGACACTTGGTCTTGCCGAAGGCGGCGTTGACTGGGCAGTAGATGAATATAACGCATCATTGATTACAGCTGATATGAAAACGGCAGTTGAAAAAGCTAAAGCTGACATTATTAGCGGATCTATAATTGTTCATAATTACACTGATGATGATAACTGCCCTTACTAAAAAATTGTCACATTAGATATGACACAATCTAACAAAAACCCCAGCGGTGGACATAGTTCACCGCTGGCTGTTGAGCTTGCTGATATTACCAAAGCCTTTGGCACCGTGCGTGCCAATGAAAAGGTCAATTTGGCCGTAAAACAGGGGCAGATTCACGGTATTATTGGCGAGAATGGCGCTGGCAAATCAACCCTTGTCAGCATCCTTTACGGGTTTTACCGCGCCGATTCAGGCGATATTTCTATTAATGGTAAGCCGGTTGACATCGGCAGTTCGGCTGATGCCATTGCCAATGGTATCGGCATGGTTCATCAGCATTTCATGCTGGTGCCCAATTTCACCGTGCTTGAAAATATTATGCTGGGGCATGAAGGTCATGCCCGGCTTGACACGGCCGCAACCCACGCCCGAGCCGAACTGCAAACATTATCCGACACATACGGGCTGGCGGTTGATCCGGACAGTCTGATCGAAAACCTGCCGGTTGGCTTGCAACAGCGTGTCGAAATCCTCAAAGCGCTGTTTCGCGGTGCCCGTATTCTGATTCTTGACGAACCGACTGGTGTTTTGACGCCGCAGGAAACCGACCAGCTTTTTGACATTCTGAATGCCTTGCGCGATCAGGGCGTCACGATCCTGTTCATCACGCATAAATTACGCGAAATCATGGCAATCACCGATACCGTATCCGTCATGCGTCAAGGTCAAATGGTTGCGCATCTAGAAACCGCTTCGGCAAGTCCGGCAAAGCTGGCTGAATTGATGGTGGGGCGCAAGGTTCTGCTTGATGTTAATCATACCACCGCGACGCCTGGCGATATTTTGCTAACCGCCGATCATCTATATTGTGCTGGTGATTCGGGGGAAGTACAGCTAAAGGATGTGTCCTTTGATCTACGCAGTGGCGAAATTGTCGGCATCGCAGGCGTTTCGGGCAATGGCCAATCCGAACTGCTCGATATTCTGGCAGGCATCCGCCCACCCCAAGCTGGCAACTTTACCTTTGCAGACCGCAAAATCGATGCGACGCATCCGCTAGGGCCTGCCGCTTTACGCGATCTTGGCATTGCGCATGTGCCTGAAGACCGGCATCGCCGCGGCATCGTGCTGAATTTTTCCGCCGCCGAATCGATGCTTTTGGGGCATAGCGATAATAAAGGCGATGATAACTTTAGTAATAATTGGTGGGGTGACAGCTGGTGGCTTGATCCGAAAAAGCTGGCCGCGCATTGTGCAACACGGATGCAGGCCTTTGACGTACGCCCACCTGATCCTGATTATGTCAGCGCCAATTTTTCTGGCGGCAACCAGCAAAAACTTGTTCTGGCGCGTGAAATCTCAACCGAACCTACCTTGCTTCTGGTGGGTCAGCCCACGCGCGGCGTTGATATCGGCGCGATTGAATTTATCCACCAACAACTGATCGAACTGCGCAATCGTGGTTGCTGTATTTTGCTGGTTTCGGTCGAGCTTGAAGAAATTATGAGCCTGTCCGACCGCATTCTGGTGATGAATGATGGCGGGATCGTCGGCGAAGTCGCGCGCGCTGATGCCGATGAACAAACCCTTGGCATGATGATGGCAGGCATAGCGCCAAACAAAGATGCAAACACCAAGACTGGACAGGCGTCATGAATGTGCAAAAACCATTACCCCGCTGGGTTGATATCGGTCTGATTCCAGTCATCAATGTATTGGTTGCGCTTTTTGTCTCGGGCATCGTTGTCGCCTTGATTGGCGAAAATCCCTTTGTCGCGATGATGGTGATGGTCAAAGGCGCCTTTGTCTATGATGGCAGTCTTGGTTACACCTTATATTACGCCACCAATTTCATCTTTACCGGATTGGCGGTTGCGGTCGCCTTTCATGCCATGCTGTTCAATATCGGCGGCGAAGGTCAGGCCTATCTTGGCGGTCTTGGTGCAGGCCTGATCTGTCTATGGATGGACAGCTTCCTACCCGCATTATTGTTGATCCCGCTGGCGATCATGGCCTCTGCCGCCTTTGGTGCCCTATGGGGGGTGATCCCGGGTTATCTTCAGGCCAAACGTGGCAGTCATATTGTGATTACCACAATCATGTTCAATTTTCTGGCAGCGTCGATCATGGTGTCACTGCTGGCAGGGATGCTCAAATCGGGTGGGCAGATGTCACCCGAAACGCGCGCTTTCACCGATGCCGCCAGCTTGCCGATGATTCATGAAATTCTGCAAGGTCTTGGCTTTGACGTGGCACGTTCACCTTTGAATCTGTCCTTTGTGATTGCTTTGCTTGCCTGTGTTGGTGTCTGGGTGCTGATCTGGCGCTCACGCCTTGGCTATGCAATCCGCGCCGTTGGCCAAAGCCCCCAAGCGGCGCAATATGCGGGCATTTCAATCGAACGCATCATCATCATCACGATGGCGATTTCGGGCGGGCTGGCAGGCTTGATGGCGATCAACGAAATTCTGGGTGTGCAACATCGGGTGATTCTCAACTTCACGTCGGGCTATGGCTTTACTGGTATCGCGGTGGCCTTAATGGGGCGCAACCATCCTTTTGGCATCATTCTGGCCAGCTTGTTATTTGGCGCGCTTTATCAAGGCGGCGCCGAACTTGATTTTGAATTTTCGACCATTACCCGTGAAATGGTGCTGATGATCCAAGGTCTGATCATCCTGTTTTCGGGCGCTTTATCCTTTATGTTCCAGAAACCTCTGCAACGGCTATTTTCAAAGCTGGCAACAGACGACAAAACGGAGGCGGCGCATGGTTAATCTGGGAGCCGATCTCTGGTTACAATTTATTCTGGCACTTGATGCGACCTTGCGCGTGGCGACCCCGTTGATTCTATGTGCAATGGCGGGCATTTTTTCCGAGCGCGCCGGCATCATCGATATTTCGCTTGAAGGCAAGATGCTGCTTTCGGCCTTTACCGCCGCCGCCACCGCCAGCTTGATGCATTCACCTGTTCTGGGCTTGCTGGCAGGCATCACCGTTTCGGTTATCTTTTCGATTATCCACGGCTTTGCCTGTATTACGCATCGCGGCAATCAGGTTATTTCCGGACTGGCGATCAATATTCTGGCATCGGGTCTGACGGTAACTGTCGGCATCGCTATTTTCCGCCAGGGCGGGCAGACGCCAAACCTTGCCCGCGCAGATCGTTTTGCCCCTACCGAACTGCCCTTTGTCGATTTAGTGAGCCATATACCCTTTATCGGCACAATCTATCGTGAACTGATCTCGGGACATAATATCTTGGTTTGGGTTGGCTTTCTGGCGGTTATTTTCACCTCCTATATACTCTGGAAAACCCGCTTCGGCCTTCGTTTGCGCGCGGTTGGCGAAAAGCCCGAAGCTGTTGACAGCGCGGGCATTTCGGTCAGTCTGCTTCGTTATAAAGCGGTGATTATCGCGGGTGTTTTATGCGGCATTGCGGGTGCCTATCTATCCACCGCGCATGGTAGCGGCTTTGTCCGCGAGATGACCGCCGGTAAAGGCTATATTGCTTTGGCTGCGATGATCTTTGGCAAGTGGCAGCCACGTGGTGCCTTGCTGGCTTGTTTGTTATTTGGCTTTCTCGAAGCGATTGCCGCGCGCCTGCAAGGTGTCGAATTGCCGCTTATTGGCGCCGCACCTGTCGAATTGATTCTGGCAATGCCTTATCTGATGACGGTCATTTTGCTGGCAGGTCTTGTCGGGCGGGCGGTGCCACCGCGGGCCATCGGCCAGCCCTATATAAAGGAACGCTAGATGGCCACGCACACCCCTATCTCTGACAGCACGCTTATCGCCGCGGCGATTGATGCCATGACACGTGCCTATGCGCCCTATTCGGATTTTGCCGTTGGTGCGGCGCTTCTTGATGAAAACGGGCAGATTCATTGCGGCGCGAATGTTGAAAATGCTGCCTATCCGAATGGTATTTGTGCCGAAACGTCGGCGATTGCCATGATGGTCAATGCTGGCGGCACTCATATTGAACGGATTGCTGTGGCAGGTGGGTCTGAAGATGGTGAAATCCTGTGTACACCATGCGGTGGCTGTCGTCAGCGGATCCGCGAATTTGCCGCGCCAGATACCATCATCATCATCGCCAATCCTGGTGGCGAACAGCAACGCTTTACGCTGGCTGATTTATTACCGCATAGTTTCGGCCCCGAAAATTTATCCTAGCATCATCCAATCAAGCGCAGCGCAGATTGATAAGATGATCGCGGCATAAATCAAGCATCATCCGGCCTGAGAGCATCGAAGGCCGAAAGATGATCGCGGCATGAATCAAGCATCATCCAATCGCAGCGAAGCGTAGATTGATAAGATGATCGCGCCCAAAAAATAATGAATCAAGCATCATCCACCAAGCGAAGCGATGGTGACAAGATGATCGCGGATTAGACCAGCATCATCCAATCAGGTGCCATAGATACGATCACCTGCATCGCCAAGACCTGGCAGAATATAGCCCTTTTCATTCAGCTCGCGGTCAAGACAGCCTGTGAAAATCGGCAGATCAGGGAACGCATCATGCAATGACGCGACGCCTTCGGGCGATGCCACTAGACAGGCAAATACAATATCTGTAACGCCCATCTCGACCAGCTTTTCCATGCCCAATATCGCACTGCCGCCCGTGGCCAGCATCGGATCGGCCAGAATAACCTGCCGCGTGGCAATATCTTGTGGCACCGACGTATAATAAGACACTGGCTGCAAGGTATCTTCATCACGATACAGACCCAGATGCGCGATACTGGCTTCGGGGCAAAGCTGGCTGAATCCATCAACCAGGCCATTACCTGCCCGTAATATTGACACCAGACATGGCGCCGGATCAGGCAAGCTGGCTGTCATCATCGGCTCCAGCGGGGTGTCGATCTGGCGCGGCGTCAGCTTTAGCGCGGCAAAGGTTGGATAGGCCAGCAACCATGATAATTGTGCCAGCGTTGTACGGAACAATGCTGATGGTGTATCTTTGTCACGCAGGATTGCCAGTTTATGCGTCGCCAGCGGATGTTCAAGAATATGCAGATTACTTGTCATAAAAAACCTTTTCGTCACTCATAGGGGCGTTATAATCAAAACCATGTAACGCACTATAAATCAGATTGTCACCTACCCACGCATATTCAGATAGCGTATGAACCGTTATCTTAGCCGCAACGACCTATATTTACCATTCACAAGCTAACCAAATTTATCACACGATCACATGGCAAAATTATATTTTTCTTATTCGGCAATGAATGCAGGCAAATCGACCATTCTGTTGCAGGCGTCGCATAATTATCGCGAGCGCGGCATGAACACATTATTGCTCACCGCACGTCTTGATGACCGGATCGCCCAGGGCGATAATGGCAAAGGCAAGATTGGCTCCCGCATTGGCTTGCAGGCTGACGCCGAAATGTTCGATGACAGCACTGATATTTTCGCCCTTGTCGAACGTCTGTCACAGGATACCAACTTTGCCTGTATCTTGATTGACGAGGCGCAGTTTCTATCCGTTGCCCAGGTCTGGCAGTTAAGCGCCATCGCTGATGATCTGGCTATTCCGGTCATGTGTTATGGATTACGCACCGATTTTCAGGGACAGCTTTTCGATGGCAGTGCCACCTTGCTGGCGATTGCCGATGTGCTTCGTGAAATCCGCACGATATGTCATTGCGGGCGCAAAGCCACGATGGTTGTTCGCCAGGATGCTGATGGCACCCCGATTACTGACGGCGCGCAAATCGAGATCGGCGGCAATGACAAATATGTCACGCTATGTCGTCGGCATTGGAAAGCGACCATGGCACAGGTCACAAAACCTGAATCATAATTCGGCCATTACTTTGTTCCAGCTGGATGATGGAATTATTATAGTGCGATCATCTTATCAATCTACGCTTTGCTTGGTGGATGATGCTTATATAATCCGCGATCATCTTATCAATCTACGCTTTGCTTGGTGGATGATGCTTATATAATCCGCGATCATC
>JABJBD010000153.1 GCA_018668795.1 Candidatus Puniceispirillum sp.
CGTTCGGCTGATCTGCTGGATAAAACAGCCAGCAAAGCGGTGTTTCTGAAAATGCCAAAATCTGCTCAGGATACGCGTCTTGATATTCCCTTTATTGGCCTTGAAACGATAAAAATGGCTGGTGATGCAGGTATTGGTGTCATTGCTATCGAAGCTGGCGGGGTGATGTTGGCTGACCCCCATGATCAAGTGGTCGCCGCCTGTTCCGCATGTGACATAACATTGGTAGGACTAAAACCACGGAACGTCCGATGAGCGCACCTATTTTTATTCTTGCAGGTGAACCGTCCGGAGATGCGCTGGCCGCCAGCATGATGGTGGCGATTGAAAAAAAATACGGTAAACAAAGTTGGATTGGCGTTGGTGGTGAAAAGATGCTGGCACAGGGATTGACCCCTCTATCCGACATGGATCAATTATCAATTTTTGGCTTTTCTGCTGTCCTGTCCGCCTATTCAAAACTGTCGTCTCTTGCCAATGATCTTGTGGTGCAAATTATTGCACATCAACCCAAGCTCGTAATGACCGTTGATGCAAAGGGGTTTTCTATCCGTTTGGCGGCACGATTAAAACGCCGCATGGCACAGGCTAATATGCAAATGCCCATAGTGCATACAGTCGCGCCGACAGTCTGGGCATGGGGCGCGTGGCGGCGGCATAAATTTGCGCGTAATCTGGATGGGTTGCTATGTCTCTTTCCAAATGAGCCAGCTTTCTTTGACGGACTTGATGTCAAAGCATCCTTTATAGGCCATCCCGAAGCATGGGCAATAAAGCCAGTTTCATCACCTGTCAGCCATAAACGTAAAGCCACGCTAGAGCCCCCAAAACAATCCCGCACCATTCAACAACATTTATGTTTGTTACCGGGAAGTCGGCGATCCGAAGTTGCCTTGTTATTACCGCGCATGCTTCTTGCACTTGATATATTGCGTGACCGAAATGCCGAGATACAGGTGAGTCTGCCAACTGTATCGAATGTAAAGAATCAGGTTGAACATCTATGTGCTGGACGCGACATCACCATTAATACTGGTCGTGACGCCTTTATTGCCGCCATGACCTCTGCCGACGCCATGCTGGCGGCCTCTGGAACGGTTACATTGCAAACCGCGCTTCATGCCATGCCAGGCGTCGTATGTTATGCAACGTCGCCATTATCCGCCTTTATTGGGCGTCGTCTGGTCAAAATGGACAATGTTGTTTTGCCTAACGCTTTGCTTGGACGGCCTATCTATCCATTTCTATTTCAAGAACAGGCAACGCCGCAGGCTTTGGCGGCAGCTGTACAAACTGTTTTTGATGACCCCGAAGTCCGATCAGACGCCACACGTAACGCCAAGGCACTGACTAGCCTATTACGCGGTAACGGTTCCAGCTTTGATGACATGGTAGCCATCGCTATGGCACCTTGGCTTTGAAACTGTGTGATCTAACGCTTCGAAGTTTCGACATAAGGCCGTTCAGATGGACCTATGTAAAGCTGGCGCGGGCGGCCAATGCGCTGGGCTGGATCTTTAATCATTTCATTCCATTGCGCAATCCATCCAACGGTACGTGAAACGGCAAATAGAACCGTAAACATTGACGTTGGAAAACCCATTGCTTTCAGGATAATGCCAGAATAAAAATCAACATTTGGATATAGCTTTTTATCAATAAAATACTGATCTTTAAGTGCAATATCTTCAAGTTCCATCGCAAGTTCTAAAAGTGGGTCTTGCACGCCTAATTTGCCAAGCACATCATGACATGCCTTGCGAAGAACCTTGGCACGTGGATCAAAATTTTTATAGACACGGTGACCAAAGCCAAACAGCCGAAACGGATCATTCTTATCACGTGCTTTGGCGATATATTCTGGAATATTGTCCTTATGGCCAATCTCAGTCAGCATGTTCAGAACGGCTTCGTTGGCGCCGCCATGTGCTGGCCCCCACAAAGATGCAATGCCCGCGGCAATACACGCAAACGGGTTTGCTCCTGACGAACCTGCCAGACGCACGGTAGATGTTGATGCATTTTGTTCATGATCGGCATGCAGGATAAAAATCTTATCCATTGCATCGGCCAGAATCGGATCAACAACATAAGGTTCAGCTGGAACTGAAAAGCACATATGCAGAAAGTTTTCGGCATAGGATAGTTGGTTATTCGGATAGTTGAATGGCTGACCTTGAGAATATTTATAGGCCATAGCAGCCAAGGTCGGCATTTTGGCGATCAGACGCCGTGACGCCACCATCCGCTGTTGCGGGTCATGAATATCAGTCGAGTCATGATAAAATGCTGATAAGGCGCCAACAACGCCACACATGATAGCCATCGGATGCGCGTCACGCCGGAACCCGCGCAGAAAGGTCGAAAGCTGTTCATGCACCATTGTGTGACGGGTGATGGCTGTATCAAAGCTGGCTTTGGCGTCTGGGCTTGGCAATTCCCCTTCGAGCAGAAGATAGGCAACTTCCAGAAAGTCAGACTTATCAGCAAGCTCATCAATCGAATAGCCCCGATGCAAAAGCACGCCTTTATCACCGTCAATATAGGTAAGGCCAGATACGCATGATCCGGTCGCGCCATAGCCAGGATCAAAGGTAAACATACCCGTTTCGGCATAAAGCTGGCGAATATCGATCACATCAGGGCCAATGGTCCCTTTTTGAACAGGTAAATTTGTAACCTTACCGGTTTCATTATCGGTGAGGGTGATAGATTTACCAGTGCTCGAATTGTCAGCCATAACGTTATCCTTAAAGAAGTTTCACGAACCATAATAGGCGCACAAAATGCGCAAGACTCTTATTGGGGGCGAAGCAATTATATAGCGCAGATAACCGTTATTTGCAAGCCTCTGCAACACGAAGCTTTACTTCATCAGTGCCCAAAGCCGCTATCACATCTATGATAGAGGGCGATTGTTGCATTCCGGTTACAGCCGCACGCAACGGAAGCCCTATATCTTTCATTTTCAGGTTATTCTGGCCTAGCCATTCCTTAATCGCCTGTTTTAACGCATCAAGGGTCCAGTCAATATCACCTAGATCCTGCATCAATCGGGACAAATTGTCTTTGGCGGGGGCGGTCAGCAAGGCGCGCGCGTCATCACTAATCTTTGGCGCCCCGTCATTAAGCAGAAAACCGATCGCATCAACAATGTCCAGATGCGTCTTGGCACGCTCGCTCAAAAGCGGCAGCAATGTCGTCAATCTGGCTTCGGCATGCGGGCTTGATGCGTCTGTCACCGACAATATCAATCTTACCAGCTCTACTGGCGGCATCGAGCGCAGATAATGCGCGTTCATGTCATATAATTTATCAATATCAAACCGTGACGGTGACCGCCCCACTTTGTCGAGGCCAAACCATGCTATCGCATTTTCGCGTGAGATGATTTCCTCATCGCCATGCCCCCAGCCAAGCCGAACCAAATAATTAATCATCGCATCAGGCAGAAAGCCCATATCACGATAGGCGTCAACGCCCAATGCGCCATGCCGTTTCGACAATTTAGCCCCATCAACCCCATGTATCAGCGGAATATGTGCAAATACGGGCACATCCCATCCCATGCCGTGATAGACCATATATTGACGAAACGCATTGTTCAGATGGTCATCACCACGGATCACATGCGTAATTCCCATATCGTGATCATCAACAACCACAGCCAGCATATAGGTCGGGGTGCCATCAGCACGCAGAATCACCATATCATCAAGTACGCTATGTTGAACCGTTACCGATCCTTGAACCGCATCGTCGATTGTTGTGGTACCATCATCCGGCATTTTCATGCGCACGACATAAGAGCCACCTTCAGGCGCATCAGTGCGATCGCGCCACGGCGAGCGCACCGTTGTTCCGGTTTTGCTGGCTTCGTCACGAATGGCAGTCAGTTCGTCCGCGCTTAGATAGCAACGATAGGCCGCCCCGCGTTCAATCAACATATTTGCAACCTCGACATGGCGTGATGCCTGTGCAGACTGGCTCACTGCAGGGGCATCTCCGCCAAGCCCAAGCCAGTCAAGACCGTCATGAATGGCCTTAATCGCGTCTTCGGTTGATCTTTGTCGGTCAGTATCTTCAATCCGCAACAAATAAGTACCGCCATGATGACGGGCAAATAACCAGTTAAATAAGGCAGTGCGTGCGCCGCCAACATGCAAATATCCGGTAGGTGACGGGGCAAAACGGGTAACGACATTCATGATTTATTAAGGCCTTTCCGGTTAGGTTTATCCTTAAGGAGTAGAGCACGTGGCATTGAAATCAGCTTCAAAGCGGAAAATGCACCTATTTGACGGCCTTATCAAGCCGGAAAAAAGGGCTTTGTTTTATGCTGCCTGCCTTATCATGGCGATTGCGCTTTATCATCAATCTGAAATTGCAAATGCCGGTTTTGTTTTCATTACCGCCATAACGATACTTGGCCTTTGGTTAATATCATATCTGGTCACACATGCGGCTTTGTTGATTGGGTTTCCTGCGCGTTGTCTGCTAACAGCCATAATCGGGATTGCGGCGGCTTGTTTACAGATTATGTTGCATCCTCCGCAATCGCTGGATAGGGGGATTACGCTCACCACCAGTGGTATCGTGACGGCCATTGACGGTGCCATTGATCGGCGGATCAGATTATGGGTCGCGCTAGACACATCATATGCGCCATTATCGGCACAACCATATCCGCTTATTCGCATATCAACAGACAGGGTATCCTCACAGGTAACCATCGGCGATCACATCGCCTTCAAAGCCCGTCTGTATCCTTCGCCATCACCGATTTTGCCGCAAAATCCAAATTATGCGCTTCAGGCACAAATCCACAATGTCACGGCGAGTGGCTTCGTTATTGGTGATCTGACCCGGATTGGCGACCAACGTGATCGTCTGGCAGACAGGCTAGGGCGGTTTCGACATGATTTTGCGCAACAGCTGGATCATGAAATGGCCTTACCAACAGGCGGTATTGCCGCCGCATTGATGGTTGGCGACCGTCGTTTTATCAGTGAACCGACCTATGAAAAATTTCGCAAATCTGGATTGGCGCATTTGCTGGCTATTTCGGGGTTGCATATGGGCTTGCTATGTTTTGGTGTGATCGCAGCCCTGCGGGCAATGGCCAGCTTGGCACCATCCTTTTCCATGCGTGTGCCAATCCATAAATATGCCGCTTTTGCTGGTGTGCTGACGGGGCTTGGCTATGTTTTTATCTCTGGGGCATCGATCAGCGCCGTTCGTGCCTTTATCATGGCAGTATTTGTAATATCGGCCATTCTACTTGACCGTCTTGCCTTAACCTTACGCAATGTGGCTTTGACAGCCATTTTTGTCCTGATTGTCAATCCTGCGGCGCTTTACACCGCTGGCTTTCAGCTTTCCTTTGCCGCCACAACAGCCCTTGTTGCTTGGTATGAAATCAGCGCAACGCGTCACCATCGACATCGGCATCAGGGGCCTCGTAATCGGTTGGTGACCTATATAGGCGGCGTCATTGTCGCGTCATTGATTGCGGCAACTGCAACCGCGCCCTTTACAGCACAGCATTTTGGTGCGGTGACTCCATGGGGGGTGATGGCAAATATAGTGGGCATTCCGCTTACTGGTTTATGGATTATGCCAAGTGGTATTCTGACAGCCATTGGTTATGTGACGGGCCTTGAAGCCTATGTGATTGGCGTTATGCAACAGGGTATCGAGGTGTTGATTGGACTGGCAGGTTTCATATCATCATTGCCACTGGCGGGATGGCGCATATCCCCTCCGGGTAATGTTGTTCTGGCCGTCTTGTCATCTGGATGTTTGGTTTTGATTGGATGTCATCGACGGGTTTATCCGCTTGGTGTGTTATTGATATGTTTTGCAGGTCTTATGTGGTGGCAAACGGCTATACCACATGGCGTTTTATTTGCCAAAGGACAGACGCGCTTTTTGATTTTGGCAGGACAGGATGGCATTGCCTATAGCCACAGCACCCAAAATCATCGGCGCCTATCGTCATTTTTTACCGATATTGCCGAACGACAGCTTGCACGGCCTGTTCACCCAGCCCCACCATGCAAACCATTCTGTACGCATTACGCGCCTGATGGCCGCAAGGTTACGATCGTTGACCGCACGTTCAACTTGACCAAAGCCTGCAATAGCGCACCTGACATCATCTTGTCTCTTGTGCCTGTAAAATACCCATGCAGAAACAAAGGAAAAATCTACGATTTAACTTTACTTTATGGATATAATAGCCTGATTTACATTGATAATACTGAATCAGTATATATCTCTAATAATTCCGTATCAAACCAGCGAGTTTGCCCTGTACCTCAACAGCATCCGTGCTGAAATAACGGGTTTCATAGTGCGGATTTGCCGCTTCAAGGCCAATCCGGCCAGGTTCTTTCAGCAATGTTTTCAATGTCGCTTCCTGCTTGTTAATCAAAGCAACGATGATCTCACCATGGCTGGCTGTATTTGCACGTTCGATCACCACAGTATCACCTTCCAGAATCCCAGCTTCAATCATTGAATCACCAACAATTTCCAGCGCGAAATGTTCACCGCTGCCAATCATGCTGGCGGGTACTTCCAACTGTCGGGTTGGGTCACTCAAGGCTTCAATCGGTGTTCCTGCCGCAATACGCCCCAGAAAAGGAAGCGTAATAATATCTGCAGCCGCCGCGACTGCATTCGCTATTGCCGATGGTTCACCAGCAGGACGTAAAATTTCAATCGCACGGGCGCGGTTCGGCAGACGCCTGATATAGCCGCGTTCTTCAAGCCCTGATACCAGCCTATGAATGCCCGATTTTGACGCAAGACCCAACGCGTCGCGCATTTCGTCAAATGAGGGGGGCACATCATGCACTGACAGATGCGTGGTCAGATATTCCAGAAGTTCGCTTTGTTTACGTGTTAACATGGTGGCAATCCTTGCTGTTCACATTTGTTCCCTTATTGTTCTATCAATGTTCTGGGTCTTTGGCAATAGCATATCAACAGGATTTTTGGCGAAGCTAGAATAAGCGGGGAATGGGCAATATTGTGACCTGATCGCCTTTCACTCGGGCTGGATCAAACGGCGGGCGTATGATCAGAACATCGGCATTGGCCAACACCGACAACATCGAGCTATCCTGCAAACCGGCAGGTGACACGATCGCCATACCATCCGCATCATGGGAAAGGGTCGCACGTAAATATTCCTGACGTTTGTCATTTTCACGCAGATCGGATGCCAGCATGGCATGAAATGTTATATCTTGATGACGCCTTCCTTGCATATGTGCCATAGC
This sequence comes from Candidatus Puniceispirillum sp., assembly GCA_018668795.1. Taxonomy (GTDB): domain Bacteria; phylum Pseudomonadota; class Alphaproteobacteria; order Puniceispirillales; family Puniceispirillaceae; genus Puniceispirillum. Next base: position 7,290 of record JABJBD010000153.1, read on the forward strand.
TGGTGCCAGAAATATCATCGCACAAATGGCTGATGACACTGGATTACCTGGTAATCCCAAAAGAGGAACATTGTTAATCTTGCCAAAAATAACGGGCTTGCCTGGCCGCATGGCAATCTTCCAGAAATCTATCTGGGTTTGATTATCTGATCTGCTTTGACTTGTATCACCAGTTGATCCACGAATATTGTCCAAGTCACCTGCTATATGGTCATGAACCCCAACCGATGCCCCACCACTGGTGACAATCAGATCAAGATCATCATGCGCTTCCAATATGCGTGCCACCGCGCCAGCTTCATCACGTATAATGCCCAGATTGATGGCATTGCCCCCATTCATCTCAACAAAATCTGCAAGATATTGCGCGTTGGAGCTGACAATCTGTCCATGCGCGGGCGGCGTGCCTGGCGGCACCAGTTCATCACCCGTAGATATAATGCCAACCCGTGGCTGTTTGTAAACGTCAAGCTCGGTATGTCCTGCTGTCAGACACAGGCTTATTGCGCGCGCCGATAGCTGATGCCCAGCCTCAAGCACAATAGCGTCACGTTCCATATCCAGACCTGTTGGGCGGATATGTTTACCTGCCGGATTGCTACTTTTGATCGTAATTACGATCCCGTTGTCTTCAGAATTCGCATCAACATCTTCTTGCAGAATAATTGTATCGGCATCATCGGGTACCATCGCGCCGGTAAAAATACGCACCGCTTCACCAGCACCGATTGTGCCAGAAAATGGATGACCAGCCGCAGATTCACCGCATCGCGTCAAGTTGGCTGGAAGTGCCTCTATATCTTTTTTGCGTACCGCATATCCATCCATTGCTGACAGGTTAAACGCTGGCACTGATGTTTTGGCGCGAACAGGCACAGCTAATGTGCGCCCTAGCGCTGACATATAAGAAATAGTTTCGGTTGAGGTTTTGGTTAACCCATCAATGATACGCTGTTTTGCCTCGGCAACCGCCAGCAATGGGGGACGCGCGCTTGTATTGTTCTTATCAGGGTACTTATCAGGGTGCATCATATTGTCCAGATTTACCACCTGATTTATGCGTCAGGCGAATATCGGTAATCTGCATGGCGCGATCGACTGATTTACACATGTCATAAACCGTTAGCGCGGCCACATTCACCGCTGTCAATGCTTCCATTTCGACACCTGTCTGGCCAGACAGGTGGCAGGTAGCGGTAATCTCTATCCTGTTACGGTCGTGGTTTAGCGTCAGGTCAACTGCAACATGATCCAGCCCAAGCGGGTGACATAACGGGATCAGATTGGCTGTCTGCTTGGCACCCATAATACCGGCAAGCTGGGCAATGCCAATCACATCGCCTTTTTTGGCAGTGCCATCTGCAATCATGCTCAGGGTTTCGGGCTGCATCACAACACAGCCTTTAGCAACAGCCATCCGTGTTGTTGCTGGTTTGTCACCAACATCAACCATATGCGGTGTCCCTTTTTCGTCAAAATGGGTGAATTTTGACATATCAACCTCGTTTCATATGGTTGTCTAACATTTAGCCAGCAGCAACCGGGTTTTCTAAAATAGCGGCTGTAGCGGCTGCGACATTATCGGCGCGCATCAGTGATTCACCAATTAAAAAG
>JABJBD010000145.1 GCA_018668795.1 Candidatus Puniceispirillum sp.
CCCATTTAGCGCCGATGATGTTTTGTTTACCGTTGAGCGGGCGCAGAATGTACCAAATTCACCGTCAAGTTTTGTGACATATCTTAAAGGCAAGACCTTCTTAAAAATTGATGACCATACAGTTCACATCAAAACGGCAAAACCATACCCGCTGATGCCAAATGACATGACCACAGTCAAAATCATCTCGGCGAAAGCTGGTAAGGGTGCAAGCACCGAAGATTACAACAGCGGCAAAGCTACGATTGGTACCGGCCCTTATAAATTCGTTGAATGGGTCCCAGGCGACCGGATCGTCCTTGAGCGCAATGATGACTATTTTGGTACCAAAGCCAAGTTTGATAAAGTAACGTTCAAGCCAATCAAATCAGGGCCCGCGCGAATTTCTGCTTTGCTCGCTGGCGATGTTGATTTCATCGACAATGTACCGCCACTTGATGTGGCGCGGCTAAAAAAGGACAACTCAGTTCAACTTAGCGGCGGCCCGTCAAACCGTGTGATCTATCTTCACATGGACCAATTCCGCGAGGATTCACCACATATCAAAGCCAAAGATGGTGGCGCCATCAAAAATCCATTGATGGATGTTCGTGTTCGCAAGGCAATTTCACTGTCAATCAACCGTGACGCCATTGTTGACCGCGTGATGGAAGGTGTTGCCGTCAAAGCGGGCCAGCTATTACCAGCCGGTTTCCACGGTGTTTCAGAAAACATGAAGCCCGATCCATATGATCCAAAAATGGCGAAAAAACTGATGGCCGATGCTGGTTATTCAGATGGATTTAAAATGGTGGTTCACGGACCAAACGACCGTTACATCAATGACGCTAGAATTGCCGAAGCATTGGCGCAAATGTTGAATCGGGTTGGTATTGAGGCCAGTGTTGAGACCATGACAAAGGCAGTATACTTTGGCCGAGCATCGCGTGGTGGGCCAGATAAATCACCTGAGTTCAGCTTCATGGTTCTTGGTTGGGGTGCAGGATCTGGCGAGGCATCATCACCGCTAAAAGCTCTCCTTCATACCTATGACAAGTCAAAGGGCCTCGGCGCGGCAAACCGTGGTCGCCATTCTGATGCAGAGGTTGACTCTCTCATCCAGAAAGCGCTGGCAACAGTTGACGCTGATGCACGGGGTAAATTGCTTGCAACCGCAACAGAAAAAGCAGTTGGCGAAAATTATGGTGTGATTCCACTTCACTATCAGGTGAATACCTGGGCGGCAAAGGCGGGCTATAAATATCAGCCACGCACTGACGAGCGCACAATCGTGATGGGTCTTGGCGCAAATTAGTAAAAGACCTGTTTTTTCTTAAACAAGTAACCTCACATGCCCTGCCGTTTTTTTTGGGCGTGTGAGATTACCAGTGCCTTGCGCGGTGACTAAATGACAGCCTTTATTCTAAGACGATCATTGCAAAGCATCATTGTATTATTCGTGATGTCATTGATCGTATTTGTTGGCGTCAACCTAGTTGGCGACCCAGTTGATATGTTAATTAATCCGGAAGCAGACCAGTTCGAGATTGATCGCGTGATCCGTGAGCTTGGGCTAGACCGGCCTGTTACTGAACAATATTGGTATTTCATGATCAACGCCTTTCAGGGTGACCTTGGACGTTCATTTGTTTTTGGCGAACCAGCGATGAAGCTTATTCTCCAGCGCATGCCTGCAACCATGGAACTAGCCTTGTTTTCACTTATGATAGCCGTTCTCTTTGGCATCCCGCTGGGCGTTTATGCTGGCTTAAAGCCAACAAGCAAAATCAGCCGCACCATCATGGCAAGTTCTATCTTAGGGTTTTCTATGCCAACCTTTTGGGTTGGCATTATTCTGATTATGTTTTTTTCGGTACACCTTGGCTGGTTGCCATCAACCGGTCGCGGTGATGTCGCTACCTATTTTGGCATCACCAGTTCGATCTTCACGCTTGACGGGCTGTCCCATCTATTCCTGCCAGCTTTTAATCTCGCCTTATTCAAATTATCGTCGGTCATCAGACTGGCACGCGCTGGTACGCGCGAAGTTATTTTGCAAGATTACATCAAATTTGCCCGCGCCAAAGGTCTCAACGAAGGCCGGATCATTCGGGTTCACCTTCTTAAAAACATCATGATCCCAATTGTCACTGTCATTGGCTTGGAATTTGGTTCATTGATCGCCTTTTCAACCGTGACCGAAACAGTCTTTGCATGGCCGGGCATGGGCAAATTGATCATCGACGCAATCTATAATCTGGACCGGCCAATTGTCGTTGCCTATCTGATGATCATCGTTTTGATCTTTGTTACCCTGAATCTGATTGTAGATATCATGTATTCATTCCTCGATCCACGGGTTCGCATTAAAGGAGCCAGCTAATGGCAGGCAAAACCGCAACATCCGGTATTATGCCGGCATCGGGATGGCAGAAATTTTGGTCTGACTTTTCCGAAAGCCCAACCGCTGTTGGTGCCCTATTTGTGTTTTTGGTGATCCTTTTTATCGCTATTTTTGCTCCGTTTATTTCACCCTACAACCCCTATGATCTGGCAACAGTAGATATTATGAACAGTCGGCTTAAGCCGGGATCACAGGATTTTGAGGACAACACTTTCTGGCTTGGCACTGATGGTGCTGGGCGGGATATGTTGTCGGCAATTTTTTATGGACTTCGGGTTAGTCTTGGCGTTGGAGCTCTATCGGGCTTAGTGGCTTTAATAATTGGTACTGCGGTTGGACTGTCTGCAGCGTACTTTGGCGGCCGTTTTGAAACATTGGCAATGCGGATTGTCGATATTCAGCTTAGCTTTCCATCAATTTTGATGGCGCTGGTCATTCTGGCGGTGTTTGGTAAGGGTGTTGAAAAAACCATCATAGCATTGGTGCTGGTGCAATGGGCCTATTATGCCCGCGCTGCACGCGCCAGTGCCCTTGTTGAAAAGAACAAGGAATATGTCGAGGCGGCGCAATGCCTCGCCCTTGGCGATAGGCGGATCATTCTTCATCACATCATGCCCAATTGTTTAGCCCCATTGATTGTTGTTGGCACGCTGCAAACCGCCCATGCCATCTCGCTTGAAGCTACCTTGAGCTTTCTTGGGCTTGGGTTGCCAATAACTGAACCATCACTTGGGTTACTCATCGGTAATGGCTTTGAATATATGTATTCAGGGGATTACTGGATTAGCATTTTCCCAGGCGTTGCACTTCTTATCACCATCGTGTCAATTAATCTTGTTGGTGATCAGCTGCGCGATATTTTTAACCCACGCTTGCAACGATGAGGTGCGCCGTGGACCCGATCCTTCAAATCAAAGATTTACAGACGCATTTTTTCACCAAGGCCGGTGTTCTAAAGGCGGTTGACGGAGTAAGCCTTGAAATTGCTGCTGGCGAAATTGTCGGGCTTGTTGGCGAGTCTGGTTCGGGAAAATCAATCACTGGCTTTTCGATCATGGGGCTTGTTGATGCGCCTGGGCGTATTGTTGGTGGCCAAATCCTGTTCAAGGGACAGGATCTTGCAAAATTATCACCCACCGAAATGCAGGCCTATCGTGGCAACCGGATTGCGATGATTTTTCAAGATCCGATGATGACGCTGAATCCTGTTTTGCGCATTGAAACACAAATGGTTGAAACAATCCTGTCACATGATAGCAGCGTCAGCAAAATTGATGCCCGCACCCGCGCCCGTGATGCGCTTGGGCTTGTTGGTATCTCCTCACCTGATGAACGGCTTCG
>JABJBD010000126.1 GCA_018668795.1 Candidatus Puniceispirillum sp.
AACTGGCTTGCCACGCCATTTGACAGTGATCGACTGACCTTCGGCAATTTTCGAGATATCGACTTCGGTATTGGCAAGCGCCAATGTATCTGCTGCCGGGTTCATCTGATCAATTAGCGGCCACGCAACGGCGGCGGCACCAACCGCGCCCATCGCATAGGTCGCTACTACAATGAAATCGCGACGCTCCGGATCTTGCAGATCCTTGGTATCTGGTGTCGATTTTGTCATTCTATCCTCTACAACTGTTAACCCCTATTAAGGGCCCTGCCTCCTAGCAGCAGTTCCGGGCACAATTTCACCCAAATCTTGCCGTGTTTTACACGGTAACGCGTCAGTTTCATACCCTCTTTTTATCTGTTTTTATACAAAAACAGCCTATATTTCAGTGGTGATAGATTTCACCTTATGGCCACCGCACCTCTGGCGGCATGCTCATTAGAATCGCCTCAATATTCCCACCTGTTTTCAAGCCGAACAATGTTCCGCGATCATAGAGCAAATTGAACTCTACATAACGTCCACGCCGGATTAACTGTTCGTGTCGTTCGGCATCGCTCCATGGCTGATTCATAGTTGCTTCGACAATAGCGCTGTATCCATCCTTGAAAGCAAGGCCAACATCCCTCGTAAAGGCGAAATCGGCGTCCCAGTTACCCGTATCCAGATTGTCATAAAATATTCCACCAGCGCCACGCGGTTCATCACGATGCGGCAGATAGAAATAGTCATCACACCATTTCTTATATTTAGGATAATAGTCAGGATCATGCGCGTCACAGGCAGATTGCATCGCCGAATGAAACTTCGCCGCACTACCCTCATCAGGTAAAAGTGGGGTTAAATCGCCGCCACCACCAAACCAGCTTTTGCTTGTCGAAATAAAGCGTGTATTCATGTGGGCCGCTGGCACATGCGGATTACGCATATGGGCGACAATCGAAATGCCAGACGCCCAGAAATCACCTGTGGTTTCGGCACCTGGAATTTTGCTACGAAACTCATCAGAAAAAACGCCATGCACAGTTGAAATATTAACGCCAACTTTTTCAAATACGCGGCCATGCATGATGCTCATCTCACCGCCGCCACCGCCTTCACGGTGCCATGTCTTGCGCTCAAAACGGCCAGATTCTTGATCGGGCGCAATGATACATTTATCCTCAATAGCTTCAAACTGCGAACAGATATTGTCACGCAACGAAGCAAACCAAGCACCAGTTGCCTGCTTTCTGTCATCCAAAACGGTGTTTGTATGCCCATTCATCTGCACATCAAGACCCTATATCTTCGCCAATAGGTCATATTTGCCAAGCGTAAAACCTGAAGCGACCCATAGCTTTTGTAGCTTGATTAGAATTTCGCCACAGACAGGCCCATTGTCAACGCCATGCGACAATAAGTCTGCCCCCGTAACCGGACAGATCGGTGCCACCCAGCTTTGCAATTCATCCCAGCGTGTAACCGAAAAGCGTGCCTGTGCCCGCCGCGTTTTTACCGCATAGATAGCCGCTGAATCATCGCCTAAAAACCAAGCTGCCTGTTGCCATTTGTCACCTGCTAGATCAGGCAAAGCGGTATCAATATCCCGATCCATTGCCTGTAGGCGACGTGTTTCTGACTTGCTAAGGCGAAGGCGTGTTGCCAATGATGCCGTTGTACCCACAGGCATAATGCTTGCCAGCCCAATCAGCCAGTCAGCCCGATCAGGCGCATCATCAGGGGCAAGATGATGGGTGTTGAAATCGACATCACAAGCAGCTTTGGCAAGCCCTGTAGTCTGCATCAGGTTGCACGCGGTTGCCGCACCATCTGCCACAAGAATCAGTTCCATTTCGCTGCGCACCCGCTCACTAGATAGATTTTGAGCCAAATCCGCATTGCGCTGTAATGCCGCAAGCGCATCAGCATCAATATTTCCATGCCCAAACCGATATAAAAACCGGCAATAGCGCATCATACGAAGCGCATCTTCGCGGACGCGTTGGTCAGCATCGCCAACAAAGCGCAAACAGCCCTGTTGCAAATCTGCCTGCCCATTCAGCGGATCAAATAATGCCCCTGCCGCATTCATATAGATTGCATTGATGGTAAAATCGCGTCGCCGTGCATCTTCCAGCCAGTCGGGGCTATGGCTTACTTTTGCATGGCGTCCATCAGTCTCGGTATCCAGCCTTGTATGTGTGACCTCGATCTTGGTTTTGTCCTGTAGCACCGTGATCGTGCCATGTGACAGACCCGTATGAATCACCCTCAGGCCAGCCTGTTCAAGATCACTGGCGAATGTTTCAATGGGCATATTGACTGCCATATCAATATCACCAACGGATATGCCAGCCAGCCAGTCACGCACGGCGCCACCAACAATCCGCGCTTCGCCGCCCGCTTTGCCCGCTATGTCAAAGATTTGAAGAACAAGCGATTGATTGGCAAATGGTGGCAATGACCGCGGCGCAGAATTTATATCTGATGGTGCCAAACATGGCTGTCTAGTTATCATTATCTTCAAAGCTACCAGAACTAATCACGCCATCTTTAATAACAGCAGGGCTGTAGCTTGTGCCCGGGGTGCCTGCCCCGCCTTCAAGAGCGATAACACCGATGAAAAATACAGCTAAACCAGTTAGGCCGCCGATGATGTAAGATGTTGATATCTTAATGTCACTGGGATCAAGCCCCGCCTTTACTGCACGGCGACGTTGCCACGCTTTGACCAAGCTCATCACAATAATGGCTGCACCAAGCGCAGATAGAATAATCAGATATCGCCGCATTAACCTGTTCCTTTTTGCCCTTGAATATGCAACCTGTCGGACAATTCGACGATGATGGCCGCTGAAAGTCCCCATATATAATGGGTTGGATGATCTATAACCCAAGTTTGTCGTGCAACACCATCACGTTCATGTATTTGTCGCCTGTAATTCTGACGATCTAGCATATGATCAAGCGGTAATAGCAAAATATCATCGACCTCAGCCGGATCAGGCGAGAGCATCACTTGGGCACCCTCGTCACGTCCGATCATACCGACAATTGGCGCGACAATAAAGCCCGCAGGACTTCGTAGAACCGAAAGTGACCCAAGTATGGTCACGTGATCAGGTTTTAATGCCACTTCCTCATGCGCTTCGCGCAAAGCGGCATCAACCGGCGTGGCATCATGTGTTTCAATTTTGCCGCCGGGAAAACTGATCTGTCCTGCATGAGTGGCCAAATGCGGCGCGCGGCGCGTCATGAGAATATGCAAGCTATGCTGATGCTTGATTAAACCCACCAGCACCGCCGCCGGCCTGTCGGTTGCGAGCGCGGATTCGGACATATCCTTGATATCGCCGTTCATATGGTGCGGCGGCGTCAGCACCGATGTAATTTTTGCTAGATCACCCATAACGATCAATCCATAAGCGGAAAAAAGCTACCCGCACTCCAAACACCCAGACGGCCATCATCGTCCGATTCAGCCAGTGCCGCCAATTCGTAATAAACAGGCCGGCTCAGTTTGGCATCAAGCCGGTCTCTGATCGTGACATAGGGGCGCGCATCACCATCCTCGGCTGTTTGCATTCGTAGCTTATGATCATTATCGATGCGCACAATATCACCGACATTCGTTGTGAGTTTCAATTCACGGTCTATCCCCTGTCCAGTTACCGCGAGGGCAATGCCAATAAATGGGGCATCTTCAACCGTTATTTGCCCGCGTTCAACCGGCGTAACCAACCAGAATGTGCCATCTTCATACCGTTGAAGCACCGATGCAAACAACCGCACCAAGCCCTGACGCCCAATAAGACCACCTTCATGAAACCAAGTGCCGTCAGCCGCAATACGAATATCGAATTGCTGCGGCGTTAACCGGTTAATTTTTTCAAGCGAACTTTGCGTTTTTGTAATGTCAGACGGGGTTTTAGCCATGCGACATAATATCAGGATTTTACCATCATAAAAATTATTTTTAAGTCGCTAACCTTTTGTAAATCTTTTTCTGAGATAATACAGCCTTGAGATAGAAAAAATGATGTTTAAGCATTGTTTTAATTCGCTTTTTATTATTTGAGGCAATGTGTTGAAACTGTGCGAATAGACTGTACGAATACTGGGATGGAACAAAGATTAATCAAAAAACGTGTCATTAAAATTGAAAAACACGTTCTAGAGGGTAAAAATCTGCTTGGCCAGATTCTGTTGTTAAAATCATGAGAAAAGTGATGCGTTCAGAAATTCTGATAAACAAAAAGGGGATCGTCCAGTCATCAGCAGGCGATGCCCCGCCAGAAGGCGGTGTATGTGTTATCCGCACCAATCAGGAATATTCAATTACCTTTGATGATAAACCGTCACCATCTGCGCTGATTAGTCTTATTCGTACATTAAGATCGGCTTCTGGAGCGATGATTTTGACTGGTAAACACCTCAACGAAAACCACCCAACCCCGCAAAATGCCTTTATCACAATTGCCCGCATGGCATTGCACACTATTGAAAATGAGCCAGATGCCAAATTCAAAAGCCAGCTTGACCTTTTTTCTATGACCCATTCAGGCAACCATCAGCTTCCCGAAGCCTTAATGCCACTGGCGCGCCTGAATCTGCTTGGCAAAGACGTGCCATCCGCGTTGATGCAGGTGGTGAATGCCAACATAGATAATCTGGTTTCAATCGGACAGACAATGTCGATGCGATTATGCTTTCTATCTTTACCGCAAAGTTTTTTATGGCCAGAGGTAACAATACAAAAAGGCGATACGCTTGATGAATGTTTCCCCAAAGATACAGAATATTGGCTCAGTGTAATATATGAAACGGCTTTTGCCCTGAAATTACCCCTGTATCATCATGGCATCATCAAAATGTCAGGAATTATGCCTGACGACACGCATCTTCCATTCCATCGTCTAATCTATCCCCTCGCCCCCATATCAGACCGCCCGCATAATTATCGTGTTCTCAGCGTTGCCTGTGTCACCGACCCTGATAATGCGCCCATCATCTGACCTATCTAATCACTTCAAAAGCCAAGAAAAGCCTAGCGTATTAAAAACAACGCATTTTTTATGTAGCCTTTAACGGATAAGTAACCTTTTTAAGATACATTAGAAAACGAATAGAGATACGTCGCCATATCTTGGACTTTAATTCACTAGGAGGAAAATTCATGGCTCGCTTACCCGACTTGGAAACAGAGCAGTCAAAGGCAACAACGATTTTGCGTGCTATGGGCAATTCTAAACGTTTGCGTATTCTCAACGAACTTGCCGATGGACAAGAACGTTCAGTGTCTGAACTTGAGGAAATCATCGCTACACTTAGTCAATCAGCATTATCACAACATCTTGGTCGCTTGCGACGGGCAAATATTGTGCGTACACGCCGCGCCTCACAAACCATCTATTACTCGATAGAGGATGCTGATGTTCTTCGTATTCTACGTTTGCTTACGCATATCTATATAGATGATCCTGCGATGAAGAAAACTAGACACTAACAAATTGTATAATGTATATATTATATCATATACTCAGCCTTCGTTCTTGAAAGCTGGGTAACGTCATGTTGCCTTGGATGCGTCCAAACTGAGGTCAAAAGTAAATAACGCCCCAAAACCGGTATAATTTGAGTTGAATAGCATTCTTATTTGTGCAAAACGGTGTTTCAAGAGAGGGTTAAGGCGGATTTAATCATCATCTCTGTTCATAAGCACATGATCTGGCGTTACATATAAATGTATATTTATCTACCCATTGCGGAAATTTCGATGCATATCGGGATCATTATTGGTCTTGGTGGCGGAGTCGGCTTTTTATCAGGACTTTTTGGTGTCGGCGGCGGTTTCCTTATGACGCCCCTGTTGATTTTCTTTGGTGTGCCGCCAGTTGTGGCTGTGGCTACCGAAGCTAATCAGATTGTCGCTTCTTCAGTTTCAGGCGTGCTGGCACATATGCGACGAAGCAATGTCGATTTCAAAATGGGAACCATTCTTCTTATTGGTGGTGTTATCGGCTCAACACTTGGCGTGTTTCTTTTCGCGCTCCTGCGTGAACTTGGCCAGATTGATCTGGTTATCAAACTTTCCTATGTCGTCCTACTGGGCATCGTTGGCAGCCTGATGCTTGCCGAAAGTGTGCGTGCCATTCTGCGCACACGCCAGCCTGGCGCGGCGCGCGGCAAGCTGCATCAGCATAACTGGCTTCATGGCCTGCCATTCAAAATGCGGTTTCGCCGCTCGAAGCTCTATATTTCAGCCTTACTTCCTCTGGGTATCGGCGCTTTTGTTGGTGTTCTAGCTGCTATTATGGGGGTTGGGGGTGGCTTTATTATGGTGCCCGCAATGATCTATATCCTTGGCATGCCAACGGCTGTCGTGGTGGGCACATCGCTGTTCCAGATTATCTTTGTTACAGCCAACGTGACAATTTTGCAGTCTGTTCAGACGCAAACTGTTGATTTTGTGCTTGCTGGCCTGTTGCTGTTCGGGGCGGTTATTGGCGCGCAGTTTGGTACCCGTGCTGGCGCAAAATTGCGCGGTGAACAGTTGCGCGGCCTTCTTGCGCTGATGGTGATTGCTGTCTGTGTAAAGCTGGGCTTTGATCTGGCTTTGCATCCCGCCAGCCTCTATTCGGTGGAGTTGCTGAAATGATAAGACATTCCCATCATAATCACAGCGCATCTATCCGCATGACCTTTATACTGTGGCTTTTGACATTTGTATCTATCAGCTTTGGTGCGCATGAAGTTAGCGCACGTAATGCCCAGCTTGTTGCCGATTTATCGGAAAATTCGGTTTCGATAGAAAGTGATTTTCATGGTACCGAGCTATTGCTATTTGGTGCCATCGACGGCATGCAAGGCGACGATATCATTATCGTTGTGCGTGGACCCGATGTCAAAATTGCCCAACGCCGCAAAAGCAAGGTGGCTGGCATCTGGATCAATGTCGAAACAAATATCTGGACCAAGACACCAAGCTTTTATCAGATTTTGGCAACACGTGACCTTGCCAAGATTGCCGACGAGGACACTTTGCAAACCCTTGGCGTTGGCGCGCATAATCTGGCATTGCAGATTGCGCCCGAAAAAGATCCGATTGAAACAGGCCTGCCTATGCCAACTGTGAATGGCATGGTTGGCGAACTGACCGCAAATATGAGCAAAATTGGACTCTGGGGCGCCAAAGTTGATACCATAACCCTCAAGGAAGGGGCTTTGTTTCGAAGTGTAATTGACCTGCCATCGAATGTGCTTTCAGGCCTGTATGATGTCAGAATCATCCATATGCGTGACGGCATGGTGTTAAGCGAAGACAATGCCAGCATAACAATTAATAAAGGTGGGCTCAGCGCCACAATTTATAATATGGCACATCAATATTCGTTCTTTTATGGATTATTTGCCGTTATTTTTGCTATTGCCGCGGGGTGGCTGGCGGCAGCTTTGTTCCGCAAAAAATAAAATGTCTTTCATGAATGCGTCTGAACTGGCTACTTCAACAACCACTAGTCAAATTCCATAACTGCATGTAATCTTCGGCGTGGCTTTTGAGATGATTAAGCCACCTGTTTCCTTGGAGGTAACCTTGGCTAAAACTAAAAAGAAACAAGATCCTGTTTTTCTTGTGGTCGTTGATGATAGTGAGGAAATGCATCAGGCATTGCAATTTGCCTGTGGTCGCGCCGAAGCGGTAGGTGGCAAAGTTGCTTTGCTATATTGTATAGCCCCATCCGAATTTGAGTATTTTGCTGGGGTTGGTGAATTAATGCGCGCTGAAGCGCGTGAAGCGGCAGAAGAAAAAATGTCAATTCACGCTGAATATGTTCAAAAGCTTACCAACAGCACGCCGATACTTTATGTCCGTGAAGGCGATATTCGTGATGAACTGCTAAGCCTTATCCGTGAGGAAACAGATATAAGCCTGCTTGTCCTTGGTGCCGATACAAATTCCGAAACGGCTGGACCTCTAATTTCTTTCATGGTTGCCCGTGGAGCTTCAGATTGCCGCGTGCCGATTACGGTTGTCCCCGGCAACTTAACTGACGAACAGATTGACGCCCTTTTCTAGGCTCGCTAACAAGGATTATCTTATGCGCACTTTTTTTGTATCCCTAATTGGAATTGGATTTTTATTGATGAGTAATCAGAATGACGCCGTAGCTGGTGAAACAATGCTTCTTGAAACAAGTCAGGGACAAGTCGAAATCACCATGTTACCTGACGTGGCTCCACAACATGTCGCCCGTATTACCGAGTTGGTAAATGACGGATTTTATGATGGCATTATCTTTCACCGTGTGATTCCAGGTTTTATGGCACAAACAGGTGATCCAACAGGCACTGGCATGGGTGGATCAGGGGCAAATCTTGACGCTGAGTTTACCGATTACCAATATCGGGAAGGTACTGTCGGTATGGCGCGTGCAATGAATCCAAACAGTGCTGATAGCCAGTTTTTCATCTGTTTCGACGGATGTGGCCATTTGACCGGACAATATACCGTGTGGGGTCAGGTCGAACGTGGCATGGATATAGTGAAAAAGCTGGCAGTTGGCGAACCACCAGCAACACCAGATAGAATCGTTTCAGCACGCATGCTTGACTAGGCCACTGGCCTTACGGTACGGGGTCGGGACGAAAAATAAACAATAATCCCGACCCATATCAGCCCAAATGTCGTTGCGTCTGCCACGATGAAGGGGGCGTCATATATAAAGACGCCTATCGTGAGCTGGGTTGTGGGATTAAAATAGAATAGCAAGCTTGCCATGGTCATGGTCAGTGCGCGGTTACCTGCATGAAAGAAAAGCAGAGGCAGAATTGTCAAAATACCTGCCATAACAGCCAACATTATGTTGATAGCACCGCCACCAAAAAAGATGGGCGTACCTTGATGAACCAGCCACAAAAGATAGGCGATGCCAAAAGGCAGTAAAATAACCGATTCGACGAATAGACCGTTGACAGGATTTACCCCCAATTTTTTGTGAATCACAGCATATAGACCAAAGGTTCCCGCCAAAAACAGCGATAAAACGGGGGGTTCACCTGCAAAAATGCTTTTCGTCATGACACCACAAGCTACCAGCGCAATTGCAAACCAGCCCATGCGATCAAGACGTTCCCCCAGTATCAAAACACCAAGCAAAAGCGCGACAAGGGGATATATGAAATAACCAAGTGCCGCCTGTACCATTTGTCCGCTTTGCACGGCATAAATAAAGACTGACCAGTTTATGCCAACCAAAAGTGTCGTCGTTCCAAGGCCTATTTGAAGATTACGCTGGCGAAGCATAGTAATAATCTGGCCAAAGCCTCCCAAAAATGGCATTAACAGCGCCAGAAAAACGCCAGACCAGATCGCACGATGTGCCACAATTTCATAAGGCGTGGCGGAATCCACACTATTGATATATATGGGTAGAACGCCCCATAGGAACCCGGCAAAGATCGCAAAAATGATGCCACGTGTTTGGGCGTTATGTGGTTTAGGTGCAGTTGTTGACATAGTGCCAACCGCATCTGGATGTTCTGAGGCCATAAGCAAAACACTTTCAAAGAAATAATGGATTCTGAACGTTAAATGCACGCATTTGACCCCAGCATTATCTTTATTAGGCGCAAGTAAAGTTATTGCCAAGCTAATTACTGACTATAAAACAATGTATGTAAGAGCATAAAACAATTGACATTGGGTGACTCGCCACCCATATGTAATTTGCCGAGGGTTATTTTGGGCTGAATTTCGCATTTGCGCACGGCATCAAGATAACCACGCAACAATTTGAGATACTAAACCATCGGCAGGTTTAGTTTGAAGTTGGAGACTAATAGAATGTCACAAGGCACTGTTAAATGGTTTAACACCCAAAAAGGTTACGGTTTTATCGATCCTGATGATTCTGGCAACGATGTGTTTGTTCACATTACTGCTGTCCAGAATTCAGGCCTTAACGGTCTGAACGAAGGTCAAAAAGTAACTTATGAACTTGAAGAGCAGCGTAACGGTAAAATGGCCGCTGTAAATCTTGAAGTCGTAGAATAAAATAAAGTTGGCTGTAAAACCAATTGGCAGTGTCCACAAGACAATGCCACCGATCATAAAAAAAGCCGCTCCGTAAGGGGCGGCTTTTACCTTGCATGATCATCTTTCGGCCTTTACTTCATTCCGGCCGGATGATGCTTGTTTATGCCGCGATCATCTTTCGGCCTTTACTTCATTCCGGCCGGATGATGCTTGTTTATGCCGCGATCATCTTTCGGCCTTTACTTC
>JABJBD010000156.1 GCA_018668795.1 Candidatus Puniceispirillum sp.
AGCATGAATTGTTATCGTCTGGGGGATTGAACTTATCAGACTGCGAATATGAGCCCGATCAAATTTTACCAAATCTCCGACAACATTGGCGCCTGCTTTACGCCAGTCATCAAGGGCAACTGGATCACGAAAAACAACACCAACATCTTCAAGAATGGACATTGAGGCATCGTCAATTCGTGCAATCTGATCTTCATCCATTGGCGCCGTCAGAGGCAAACGGTTTTCCAATGTTGGCAACATGGGCGGCACATGTAGCGCCCGCTTTGCTCTGCGTGATGAGCGGCCGCCAGCGCGGTTAACAATGTCTGATGGTGACAATTCGAACAGTCCCCCATTTATGAATGTTTCGCATATCCAATCGTTTTTAATTGAACAGTAATTTCATCAAGAATAGCTGGATCATCAATCGTTGCTGGCGTTGACCATTCTTGTCCATCAGCAATCTTTGCCATCGTGCTTCGTAACACCTTGCCTGACCGTGTTTTTGGCAAGCGGTCAACAACAACCAGCAGATTAAAGGCCGATACACGGCCAACGCGCTCTTTCACAAGGGCTATCGCCTCAGCTATGATGTCTTCGGCTGGGCGCAGGCAGTTTGGATATAGACAGATCATGCCAAGCGGTAACTGGCCTTTCAATTCATCAGCCACGCCAATAACAGCGCATTCGGCAATGTCCGGATGATCGGCCAGCACTTCTTCTAATTGCCCTGTCGATAGCCGATGGCCAGCAACGTTAATCACATCATCGGTACGCGCCATGATATAGATGTACCCATCTTCATCTTTAAAGCCAGCATCACCTGACTCATAATAGCCCGGAAACGTGGTGAAATATTTTTCAACAAAGGCCTTATCAGCACCCCATATTGTTGACATGGCCGACGGTGGTAAAGGCCACTTAATCGCGATCGCCCCCAATTCGCCGGGGGGTACAATCTCGCCTTCTGCATCAAGAATATCAATCTCATAGCCTGGCATCGGCACCGAAGGCGATCCCAATTTGACAGGCAACTTTTCAATACCCATCGGATTGGCGCAAATAGACCATCCCGTTTCTGTTTGCCACCAATGGTCAATAACAGGCACGTTCAGTTTATTTTCTGCCCATGTGACTGTATCTGGATCGGCACGCTCGCCAGCAAGAAACAGATATTCGAGTGATGAAATATCATATTTTTTAATCAGCTCACCATCTGGATCAGCGCGCTTGATCGCCCGAAAGGCTGTCGGTGCCGTAAACAGCACTTTGACCTTATGATCGGCAATCACCCGCCAGAACACACCCGCATCAGGTGTTCCGATAGGCTTGCCTTCAAACAGAATGCTGGTGCATCCGAACAACAAAGGTGCATAGACGATATAGGAATGTCCAACGACCCAGCCAATATCCGACGCTGCCCAATAAACCTCGCCGGGTTTCATGTCATAAATCGCCGACATCGACCAGTTCAATGCCACAGCATGGCCACCATTATCACGCACAATGCCTTTGGGCTGACCTGTGGTGCCTGATGTATAGAGAATATAAAGCGATGCTGATGCGGCTAGCGGAACGGGAGGCAATTCGGCCACATTTTTATGGGCATCATGCCATTCAATATCACGACCCGTAACAAGATCCGCTTGCAAGGCATCCCGCTGGACAATCACACAATGCGATGGCTTGTGATCCGACATGTCAATGGCGGCATCCAACAAGGGTTTATATTCGACAATACGGTTAGGCTCATGCCCACAAGACGCACTGATAATGACTTTGGGTGTTGCGTCATCAATGCGTTTGGCAAGTTCAGCCGCCGCAAAACCACCAAAGACCACTGAATGCACAGCGCCCATGCGCGCGCATCCAAGCATGGCAATAACCGCTTCGGGGATCATCGGCATATAAATAATGACGCGGTCGCCTGTTTCCACACCATAGGATTGTAACATACCCGCAAATTGCGCAGTTTTCTGTTGCAGTTCGGCAAAGCTGAGCTTGCGTCCCGAGCCCGTGATAGGCGAGTCATATATCAACGCATCTTGCTCACCACGGCCAGCCATCACATGCCGGTCAACAGCGTTAAAACATGTATTCATAACCCCGTCGGGGAACCAGCTGTAAAACGGCTTTCGCGACGCATCCAGCGCAGACGATGGTGGCAACACCCAATCAATGCCGTTTGCCGCATCAAGCCAAAATCCCTGACTGTCGCCAGCGGCTTTTTCAAAAAGAGATTTATACGCACTCATCGATCGCACTCCCCACGCAAAATGTCTTTGCCCGCTTGCTTTACGCGGCTTTATCTAAAAATTTGTCCCAGATCATAAATTATTATCGCCACATCAGACTCCAGCGGAAATGACAGCATACCCATCACATCATACCCCAGAACGGCAGGCATAATATAAAACCTGATCATATATAGAAACCATGCCACATAAAGCGGCTTCATTCTGTCAATCAGGAATGGGGGCGTTAATCGCCGCATAACCACTATCATGGGGTTGGTTATTTTGACGAATGCCTTCATGAAAAAGAAATCAGAATTTTCAGCGACGAACAGCGACATGCCAAACCGGCCAATCAATGTCCACATGGCGGCACCCATCACATAATCCATGATCAGGACAATTGTTGAAAATCCGCTTTCCATCCCCGGCATTCCCCTAGCAATTTCTTTTCAAATCTCTTTACCCAACAAGGTAATTCATATTTACACTAGCAAAAAATAGGGCGGGGAAAAGCCCCCGCCCCTTGCATTCATTGTAACATTCGCTCTATGACCGCTTATTGCGATGCGTCCAGCACAGCTTTACCCTTTGGAATACGAATTTCGTCAACCATCTTCTGGGTTTCTTCATCCGGCTCCTCGGTAGCCAAGCTCACGACAATCATCAGGATCAGGCTAATCGGCATACCGATCATACCAAACCGCAGACCGTCTAGGCCAAGCCATGGCGTCATGCCAGCGAACTGCACCATATACAGATACCATGTACCAGCGCCAAAGCCACCGATCATACCGGCTACAGCACCTTGACGGTTTGCCCGTTTCCACCAGACACCAAGGACCAGTGGGAAGAACAAGCCAGAGTTGGCAAAGCAGAATGCCCATGCAACCGCACCAAGAATACCTGTCAAACCTTGCGACGCGACATAAGCACCCGCGGCACCAACCGCCAGCAACAGAACACGTGCCACAACCAGACGTGTTTTGGTATCAGCCTTTGGATCGATCATCTTGTAGTAAAGGTCGTGTGACAAAGCATTCGCGATTGCAAGAAGCAAACCATCTGCTGTTGACATTGCAGCCGCCAGACCACCCGCAGCCACAAGGCCAGAGATGACGTAAGGCAGACCTGCAATTTCTGGCGTCGCCAGAACCACAATATCACCCTTCATGAAGAATTCATTGATCTGCAAAATGCCATCGCCATTGCCATCAAAAATCTTCAAAAAGCCAACATTACTCCATTTTTGAACCCATTCCAGCGCATTCACATCTGCGATCGACTTGCCGATGATACCTGTTGCCAGATTCGGATCAAGCAGTGAAAGCTTGGTGAATGTCGCCAAAGCAGGCGCGGTGAAATATAGCAGGAAGATGAATGCCAATGACCAGCCCACTGACTGACGCGCTGCTCTTACTGAAGACGTTGTAAAGTAACGCATAAGAACATGCGGCAATGACGCAGTACCAGCCATCATACAGATAACCAAGGTCAGGAACTTCCATTTCGCCATCAATGTTGTGCTGGCATCATTGATCCCAACTTTCAAAGCGGCCAGTTTTCCAGCAGCGGCTTGCGCCTCAGCTGTTGGTAAAACGGTGCCTACACCATGTAAAGCTTCGAGTTCCTGAACACGCAAGACCGCATCAAATTGTGCGAATTGCGGGATCAATCCATAGTCAAACTTGTTCGACATCCACACCACAGGAAGGATATAGGCAATAATCAGAACAATATACTGGGCAACCTGTGTCCATGTAACCGCTTTCATACCACCCAG
>JABJBD010000111.1 GCA_018668795.1 Candidatus Puniceispirillum sp.
CGCACACCATGGCGTTCATCGACAAAATCAAGATGCGCATCGATCTGCACCAGATGGAATGGTTCCTGATCAGAAAATGCGTTGATACAGGGAATATTCACCGAATGATCGCCGCCCAGAACAATTGGAATGGCACCCGCTTTCAGAATCGCCCGAACCCCCGTTTCGATATTGGCGTGACTTTGCATGGTATCGGTATGGATAATATCAGCATCACCAATATCAACAATCCGAACCTTGTCTGCTTCAAGATAGGTGACATCATCCTCATGGTCATACGCGCCTGCATGACCAAAAGAAAACAGCGTTGATGCCTCACGGATGCCGCGTGGTCCAAAGCGCGCGCCTGCCCGAAACTGTGTGCCAAAATCAAATGGCGCGCCCAGCACCGCGAAATCAGCATCAATGCTATCCCAGTCAGGCTGATATGGATATTTGCCAAATGTACACAACCCAACAAAAGGCAGGTTTAACCGCCCTTTTTCATATCCATGTCCGCTCATCTGCTAGGCTCCTCACTTCATATGATCGTTAGGCTTGATGACAGCTTTTGCTAGCTGACAGATGCTCAAGAAACTGTCCAAACGCTAATGTAGTTGACCTTATCTTGCAACCACAGATAGCCCTAACGATACCCATATCCATACCCATATAAAGGGATTGCAAATTTGGGCTTTACTCTGATCACATTACGCGCAAAAGATAAGTTTCAGATTGTGTAAAGAGGATTTTCTGATGCTTAACGATGCGCAAAAACAGCATTATGATGACCATGGCTTTGTCGCCCCCATTGATATTTTTACCAATGCCGAAATCACCGCGATCCGCGCCGAGATCGAAGCCGCCGAAAAAAAATGGCATGATGAACTAGCTGGCGCGGGGCGTAACAATGCCCATTATGTTTTGCCAGTGCTTGACGCCATCACGCATGACAGCCGCATCCTTGATGCTGTTGAATGCCTGATTGGCAGGGATATTCTGGTTTGTGGCACAACCTTGTTCATTAAACCGCCGCATACTGACGGTTATGTCAGTTGGCATCAGGACGCCCGTTATATCGGGCTGGAACCGCATAACTGGGTAACGGTGTGGCTGGCGATCGATGATGTCGATGAACAAAATGGCTGTATGCGCATGGTCAGCGGATCACATAAAGCCCCCTTACAAGATCATATTGATACATTTGGTGAGGATAATATCCTGACCCGTGGTCAAACCGTGCCTGACATTAAAATTGAAGATAGCGTCCCTGTCATCATGAAAGCTGGGCAATTATCGCTTCATCACCCGCGTATCGTGCATGGATCAGGCCCCAACCACAGTGACAAGCGCCGGATGGGTTTTGCGATCCAAAGTTATATCGGTGCTGATGTTGATCAGGTCATAGGAAAAATCTGGGTGCAACATGCGCGCGGTGATGATACCTATCACTACCACCAACATGCAGGCCGCCCCATCAAAGCAATGCAGGCTGACGATCTTGCATTCAGACACCAGGCAAATGAGTGCCTTTCAGATATTTTTTACGCAGGCGCCGACAGAAAAGGGAAATTTTGATGAGTCATTTAAATCAGGCGACGGGACAATGTAACATTGTCGAATGCATAACCAATCCGAACCATAATCCAGGCACATTTCCGGACGATGACCGCGTGCTTAGCAACGCCCAGATGGAAACCGCGCAATCAGTCATTGCCGCATGGCCTGACTATACGCCTACGCAATTACTGGAACTAGACCTTGCGGCCAAAGCTTGTGGTGTCAAATCGGTTCTTTACAAGGATGAATCAACACGCTTCGGCCTGCAATCATTCAAGGCATTGGGCGGTGCTTACGCCATTGCCGACGTGTTGAACAGTTTTGTCAGCAATGGTGGCAAAGCCGAAGATTTTACTGCCGCTACGGCAACTGACGGCAATCATGGCCGTTCGGTTGCGTGGGGTGCTCAGCAGGCTGGCTGTAACGCCAAAATATATATCCACGCGCATGTTAGCACAGCGCGCGAAGACGCCATGAAAGCCTATGGCGCCGATGTGATCCGCGTCGATGGCAATTACGAAGCCTCGCTGGCGGCCTGCAAACAAGATGCCGAAAAACATGGATGGCAGCTTGTTTCGGATACATCATGGGATGGATATCTGGATGTTCCGCGTCAGGTTTTGGCAGGTTATTCGATTATTTCAGCCGAAGTCATGGATCAGATGGGGGATAAGCGCCCAAGCCATGCTTTTTTGCCGGTTGGTGTCGGCGGCCTTGCCAGCGGTATTGTTGGTCCATTCTGGAATGATATGGGCGACAATATGTGCAAAGCCATTTCGGTTGAAAGTTCGATGTCTGCCTGTTTCCTTGAAAGCATCCGCAATGATCGCCCAACATTAGTTGATATTGCCGAAGAAACCATGATGGCTGGCTTGTCATGTGGTGAAATCTCGGCTCTTGCATGGGATATGTTGCGCCCCACCCTATCGCATTGCCTCAGCATTACCGATGACGGCGTTGCCCCGCTTATGCAGGCATTCGCGCATGGTCAGCTAACATCGGACAACACCAAAATCGAGGCTGGCGAATGTTCAACTTCAGGTCTTGCCGCTTTGATTGCCGCGACATCTGATCCGAAAATAAAAGCCCAACTTGGCCTAGATGAAAATTCAACTGTGCTTTTGATAGGTACCGAAGGCGCAACCGATCCGGCACTCTATGGCGAAATCACTGGCATCAACCTCTAGCTTGATAGGGATCTAACATGACCGTAGAACGCGGCTTTACGTCAGAGGAATTTGCACAACGCTGTCAGCGCATCCAACTGGCGATGCACAGCAGAAATGTGAATACATTACTGCTCAGCTCAGAAGCCGAAATTCGCTATTTCACTGGCTTCATGACACAATTCTGGCAAAGTCCAACCCGACCATGGTTCATTCTGATTCCGGCAGATGGCAAACCAACAGCCATAATACCGACAATTGGCGTGCCGCTTATGCAGGATTGCTATGTCGGTGACATTAACAGCTGGCCATCACCAGCCGAAGATGATGATGGCATCAGCCTCGTGCATGACGCCATCAAAAGCCAACTTGGATCACATGGCAGGCTTGGCATGCTCATGGGGCGCGAAACTGCAATGCGGATGCCGCTGGCCGATCTTGATATTTTACGCGCGCGGCTAGGCGATATCGAATATGTCGATATGACGACTGACGTTCAGCATATCCGGATGATCAAATCACCAGCAGAAATTGCAAAATCGCGCCATGTATGCGGCATTGTATCATCTGTCTTTGCCGATTTGCCAAATTGGGTAAAAGCAGGCTTGCCTCTGCGTGAACTGTTCCGCGAATTCAAAATTCGGGCGTTGCAGGCCGGAATTGATGACGTTAGCTATCTTGTCGGTTCAGCAGGCCTAGGCGGCTATTTTGATATTATTGCACCGCCAGATAGCCGAAAGCTTGCCGCAGGTGATGTCTTTATGCTGGATACTGGATGCATATGGGACGGTTATTTCAGTGATTTTGACCGTAATTTTGCCATTGGCCATGCCAGCGAAGAGGCGCAAAGCGCCCATCACCAGCTTTATGACGCCACCCAGGCGGCCTTGGACATTTTAAAACCTGGCATAACAGCGTCTGATTTATTTCATGCAATGGATGGCGTTTTACGTCCAGGCGCAGACGCAAGTGATGGCGGCGGCGATGTTGGCCGTTATGGGCACGGCCTTGGCACGCAACTGACCGAGTCACCATCGCACACAATATGGGACAAAACCGTCATAGAGGCTGGCATGGCACTGACCATTGAACCATCAATTATCTATGGTGATGGATATCTTATGGTGGCCGAAGAAAATTTAGTCGTGACCGATAATGGTTTTGAGTTATTATCACATCGCGCTGCACGTGATCTTCCCATAATCAAATAATGGCCAGTTCATGAAGGAGACAGTAAATGGATGAAAACCGCCCACAAAAAGTATCGTTCAGTCGGCTACCTTTTGATGTTATTGCCCCTCAGGATCAAGCCTTGCAACTTGGTCTTGTGACGCTGGAAACTGACCTGACAATCGAAAATGAATTTCGCTATTTTCTAGGTGATGGCGCGCTTTCGCTCATCCATACGCGTATCGCCTGTGACGATCAGGTCACCGCCGACAATCTGACCATGATGGAAGACCGCTTTGCCGAAGCTTTGTCCCTATTTCCACCTCAATATGCTTTTGATGCGGTCGGCTATGGTTGTACATCAGCTTCGTTACTGATTGGCGAAGCAAATGTTGAAAAGATTATCAAATCACATATAGACACAAAACATGTGACAACACCCATGACCGCCGCCAAGCGTGGCTTGTCAAAACTGGGGGCACGCAATATCGGATTTCTGGCACCCTATATTTCCGATATATCACAAAAGATGTGTAATGATCTTTCCGATGCTGGGTTTAACGTTGCCGCAGCTGCCAGTTTCGATGAAGGTCGCGACTCGATTGTTGGCTGTATATCGCCGCGTGCCATTCTGGCCGCGATCACCGCGGTTGCCGAAAATTCAGCCAACACACCGCTTGATGCTATCTTTGTCGCCTGCACATCGCTGAAATGCGCGCCAATCATCGCCGAAGCCGAAGCAACACTAGGCATTCCGGTGCTGTCCAGCAATTCGGCATTGGCATGGGATATGGCGCGTTTGTCTGGCCTTGCTGTTGGGTCGGCTGGTAAAGGCGCTCTATATAGCTAAATCAGCGTGCCCACATCCTAGCGTAGCAAAATACTGTCATCAATGCTGGCCAGATCACTTTTGCCGCACAGACCCATTGTGACATCAAGCTCCTTATGGATTATTTCCAGCGTCTCGCGCACACCATCCTGTCCACGCGCCCCAAGCCCATAAAGAAAAGCCCGCCCAATCAGAGTTCCTTTGGCACCAAGGGCAATCGCCCGCAACACATCCTGCCCTGATCGAATACCGCTATCCATCCAGACCTCAGTCTTGTTGCCAACAGCATCAACAATCGCTGGAAGTGCCGCAATCGCGGATATCGCGCCATCCAACTGACGCCCCCCATGGTTTGATACAATAATGGCATCTGCGCCAATATTAACAGCGGCTTTTGCATCCTCGGCATCAAGCACACCTTTTATAATCAACTCGCCACCCCATTGTTTACGGATCGCCGCCACATCATCCCATGACAAAGACGGGTCAAACTGACTATTCGTCCAGTGTGCTAAGGATGACATATCCTGAACGCCCTTTACATGCCCCACGATATTGCGAAAAGCCCGACGTTTTGTGCCAAGCATACCAAAACACCATCCTGGCTTTGTCGCCATGTTAATCATGTTTTTTAAAGTCAGCTTCGGTGGCGCGCTCAGACCGTTATGCACATCTTTGTGACGCTGCCCAAGAATTTGTAAATCAAGCGTTATCATAAGCGCCGAACAATTCGCATCACGGGCGCGTTCAACAAGCCGTGACACAAAATCACGATCCCGCATTACATAAAGCTGGAACCAGAACGGTTTGTCCGTATGTTCGGCGACATCCTCGATTGAGCAAATCGACATGGTGGACAAGGTAAAAGGCACGCCGAATTCAGCCGCCGCACGCGCAGCCAGAATTTCACCATCGGCATGTTGCATACCTGTAAGCCCGGTGGGAGCAAGCCCAACTGGCATAGTCACTTTTTCACCAAGCATGGTCATTTCGGTTGATCGTTGGCTTACATCCAAAGCAACACGCTGGCGAAATTTTATCTGCTGTAAATCAGTTTCGTTTGCCCGATATGTTGACTCAGTCCATGACCCACTATCAGCATAATCATAAAACATTTTCGGCACACGCCGTTTTGCAAGCTTTTGCAAATCTTCAATACAGGCAATTTTTGTCATTCATAGAGCCTTTGACGTAAAAGATTAAAGTCTCAGTAAACAGTAACATTGTAAAGTCTATCGGTTACCTTTGAGCATCATATTCATGAAAGCAACTGGTGCTAGCCCAGCGATCACAATCATCAAGGCTGGCAACGCGGCTTGTTCAAGCATTTCGTCCTTGGCAAATTGATATGTAAAGGTCGCCAATGTTTCAAAATTGAATGGACGCAACAATAACGTCATGGGTAGCTCTTTCATGACATCAACAAAAACCAGCAAACCTCCGGCAAACAGGGAACTTCGCAACAGGGGTAAAATGATCCGCTTTATACTGCTTGAATATCCATGCCCAAGAATGCGGCTTGCATTCATCATATTTGGTGGTAAACGCCGGACACCAGACACCATCGCCCCATAGCCAACAGCCTGAAACCTTACGACATAGGCAAAAAGCAAAATTCCAAGCCCGCTCAGCATAATACCTAATATATGCCCGTTGGTGACTGTGGCAATCATGCGGTCGAACACACTAGCAAAAATCAGCACACCTATCGCCAGCATTGTCCCGGGAAAGGCATATCCAAGTGACGATAGTAACGCTAGCCCGCGCACCAATTTACCCGAGCGATATGTTGCGGTCAGCACAATGAAACAGGACACAACCATGACAGTGACCGAGGCCATGCCAGCCACCAGAAGTGTGTTTGACATAATCCCGAAGATTGCCCCAAAGTCAGCATTTGAACGGCTTCCCAGCACAAAACTCAGCAACACCAGAACGGGAATGATAAACCCAAGCACAAGTGGGATCATGCAAATCAACCAGCATACAAACATCTTGCTTCCATGAAGCATGATCGGGGCTACAGGCGTTGGTGGTTTGCCATTGCCAGAAAATTGTTGGCGCGCACGCGCATATAACTCTAATCCCAACAGGCTGATAATGAATACAAAACCCACCAGTGAAATCTGTGCCGCCGCCA
>JABJBD010000154.1 GCA_018668795.1 Candidatus Puniceispirillum sp.
CTGGCAGAAACGATTATCAGCGTTTCAGCCATTGGGACCTGCCGAAAGCTTTTTCATGCATGTACGCAACAGCCTTTATGCGCGCGCGGCTGATCCCGAAAGCCAATATGATTTACAAAGCGAACTGCATCCAGCATCGGATGATTTGCTGACATCAGCGTCCGCGTTTGCAGATCGATTGCAACATCTGGTGGTGCCGCTTAATAATCTGGCAAAACGCCTCAAAGCGCTACTTGATGACAAGGTCGATGAGCTGGACAGCGCCACACGGGCGCGAATTGAGGGTGCCATTCGCGGGCTGGAACTACGCGCGGCTGGGCCCGTCAATGCGTGGCAACTGATGCTGGGCGATGTGCGTGATGGACAGCGTGATGGCTTTGTTGACTGGTTACAGATTGACCGGATCGAAGGTCAGGATCGTGATGTCGGCTATGCCCGCCATTGGCTTGATCCAACCATTCCCTTTGCCGCCGATGTGCTGGACGGAGCGCATGGGGTGGCGATCACGTCGGCAACCCTGCAGGATTATGCCCAGCCCAAACGCAACCAAGCCGAAAAAGAAGCCGCATCAAAAGACACGGCCAGCGATAGTGCTGTCGTTGCTGATGGTTGGGCTTCGGCCTTGGCTTTGACTGGCGCGGCACATCTGGCACATCCGACATTGCGCGCAGCTTTCAGCTCACCCTTTGACTATGCCAACCAGACACGTATTTTCGTGGTCAATGACGTGGTGCGTGATCGTCCCTCGGCAACGGCGGCGGCAATGGCAGGCTTGATGCAGGCATCAGGCGGCGGTGCCTTGGGGCTGTTTACGGCGGTGCGGCGGCTAAAAGCCGTGCATCCCGATCTGCTGGCACGTCTCGAGGCGGCAGGTTTGCCGCTCTATGCCCAGCATATTGACAAAATGAATTTGCAAACCTTGTTGCAAATGTTCCGAGAAGAGGCCGAATCATGCCTGTTAGGTACCGATGCGGTGCGCGATGGCATTGACGTGCCAGGGGCGGCGTTACGCATGATCGTGTTTGACCGCATGCCGTGGCCACGAAGTGATCTATTGTTTCAGGCACGCGCTAAATGGCAAGGCCGTGATGCCTGGACCGAGCGGCTGGCACGGTTAAAGTTGCGTCAGGCCTTTGGCCGATTGATTCGCCGTGATACTGACCGCGGTGTTTTTGTGATGCTGGACAGCCGCCTGCCCACCCGCCTGACGACAGCCTTTCCGCCCGATGTCGAGGTGCAGCGTGTCGGGCTTGCCGAAGCCATCGCCCGCTCCAGGGAATTTTTGGAGAGCTAATCGTCACTATTGGGCATATCACGCGCTTAATATGTGAATTAACAAATGTTCCAGTCACAATTTCACAGATACTTGACAGACGATGTAAATTGCCTGTATATATCATAATGATATATATCACCATGATACTTTTACATGATTATAATGCTGGTGTTTAGCCCATGAAATCATACGCAGAAGCTATCAATGACGAAACCAACGGCACTTACTCCAGCTCGTGCGACAAAGTTGATTTGGGGGTTAGCAGCAAATGATCTGACAACTTGGATACAGCGAGTTCATTTTAAGGATCGACTCAACGAACGTGGTTTGATTATTGCCGATGTCAGAAATCTGCTGAAAACTGGATATGTTTATGATGATGCGGAAGCATCTTCACAAGATGGCTTCTGGAAATATAAGGTCGAAGGCAAAACTCCTAATTCACACAGCCGGAGTTTAGTCGTTGTGATCGTTCCAGATTTTGACACAAAGATGATAAAATTTATCACGATATTTTGGAAAGATGAGTAACCCATACGAAATCCATCGGGGATATTGGAGTAAACAATGAAAAAGCAAGATTATCATTACACTGAATGCGGGTTGGATAATGTCATCGTTGCCGATGCCGACTTTGATATAATCGATGACGGCGGTGAGAAAATCATCCAGATACCCGCTGTCGGCATGCTTCATAAAGCGATTGCCGAAGGGCTGATAAACCAAAGTGGTGCCTTAAGTGGTGCTGAAATTCGTTTTCTGCGAACAGAAATGGGTATGACACA
Organism: Candidatus Puniceispirillum sp.; assembly: GCA_018668795.1. Taxonomy (GTDB): domain Bacteria; phylum Pseudomonadota; class Alphaproteobacteria; order Puniceispirillales; family Puniceispirillaceae; genus Puniceispirillum. The sequence goes on from JABJBD010000154.1 coordinate 2,062, forward strand.
AGCTGAACTGGCTAAATTACTTCATCGCGATACGCAGTCAGTTGGACGGTGGGAGCGCGATGAATGCCCTATTGAACCAACCCAAGATATGACATTGCGCCAGATTGCGCGCGATCAACTCGATGTCAGCCTATCATATGGTATAGCTGAATTGAGTGCGCGGGTCACACCGCAGGCATCGCAAAATCAGATCAAAATCAGAAAAGTTGCTGACACCAACAAGCCCTATCAATTTGCGGCCTAGGGTTGTTTTCTCCTAATTATCCCAAACAAAAACCGGAGGGCGTTGCCACCCTCCGGTCTGATAGTCTTTCACATATAGATGGCGGACTTTAGAAGCCCATGCCACCCATACCGCCCATGCCGCCCATATCAGGGGCTGCTGGCATTGCTTCTTTTGGCTCTGGCTTTTCTGCAACCATAGCTTCGGTTGTGACCAATAAGCCAGCAACAGATGCTGCATTTTGCAAAGCAGAACGTACTACTTTAGTTGGATCGATAACACCGGCTTTAATCATGTCGGTATATTCGTTGTTCTTGGCATCGTAACCCATGTTTGCATCGTTGCTTTCCATGAGCTTGCCAACAATGACAGACCCTTCAGCACCAGCGTTTTCCGCGATGTTACGGGCAGGTGCCTGTAACGCACGACGAACGATGTTGATACCAACTTCCTGATCACGGTTAGCTGGCTTCAAGCTGTCAAGAACGACAGATGCACGAACAAGCGCAACACCACCACCAGGGACAATGCCTTCTTGAACCGCAGCACGCGTTGCATGCATAGCATCGTCAACACGGTCTTTACGCTCTTTCACTTCAACTTCGGTAGCACCACCAACTTTGATCACAGCAACACCGCCAGCCAGTTTGGCCAGACGCTCTTGCATC
>JABJBD010000158.1 GCA_018668795.1 Candidatus Puniceispirillum sp.
GAACCACGTGAAACATCAGAACGCAAAGTACAAAAAGACTGCCGCCAATCATTGTCGCTGTAGGACGCTCGCCAATACCAAGCCAGACCCAGAATGGCCCAATCACCATTTCCAATAGCATCATAAGGCTGACAATGGCTGAGCTTATATAGCGTGGGGCAATGCCAAGGCAGGTAAATGATAGCGGCAGGATAAGCATGCCCATTACCATGATTGTCCAGATCGGTGCGATAAAGATTGTGCCGTCAGCGCTAAGGGCAAAGCCGACAACACCGCTCAGAAAAGAACCAAGAGCGCAGGCAGGCAGAATACTTAAGGCCGGATATTTGCGTGTGACCGTAAACGTCAAAGCCAACCCAAATGCCGTAACAAGGCCATAGGCGGCACCAAGCCATACTGAACCTTGAGGTTGGCCAAGAGCATTGCCGCCATCCATAACAACAATCACAACACCTAACATTGCCAGCATGATTGTTAGCCAGCCAAGCCAGCCTTGTTTTTCGCCCAGCATGAAAAAGGATAGCATGGCCGCGACCAATGGCATGAGCGCCACCGCGGTTAAGACAACAATAACCGACGTTTCGGCAATCCCCAGTGTGAATGTAATCGAATTTAATCCAAAAGCGATGACCACCAGAATGCCTTGCCACGATCCAAGGCTGCGCAATTCTTGAAGCCTGTCTTGGCTTGGAAATAACCGCCAGATAAAGAAAAGGGTAGCCCCCATCAAAATACCACGCCAGCCCATCAAGGGCCATCTTTCAAGTCCAGAAAGCCGCATAACGAGGGTATCAGGCGTTAATATAAGCACACCCAAAAGGGCTAATAAAATGCCAAAAACGGCTGGGTTGTAATTAGATGTAAAATTGGAAAAACGCATTTCTATGCTCGCAATTATCTGGCGGCACGTTAGCACGCAATGCAAGAAGGTGAAAGCGTGACTAATCGATATAGTTCACGCCGACCATCTGGCACTGGGCAATATTCTTTAACTGGGCAAGTTGATCATTCACCGTCTTGACCCATATTTCATGGCCAAGCTTTTTCATCATTTTACCAGAAATTGTTTGCAAGACTTTTGCGCATTGGCCGGTATCACCACCGCCAAGCCCATTGGCATCTTCGCCACAATGTGCGTTGGAATTACCCATGCTTTTACCTGCATCATCGAACAATAAAAGCGATACGCCAGAGATGGCGCGTGGCGCGGTGTTTTTGATTTGTGTCGATAGAACATATAAGGTGGCAACGCCAACGTCATCATCCTGAAACATGACACGCACCGAACAAGGCACATCTTTGGATTTGGCAAAGACAGTGTGACTCATGCCCACAATCAGCCCGATCCCAAGAACGACCACATAACCAAAGACGCGCTTTTGGCGCATTATCCCTAAACGCATTTACACCCTCAAATCAACCCAAATAGGCACCAAGACATTCTATTTTACAACGCCGCGATAAATGCCTTTTTTCATCAATGGCTCAATAATTAGTCTTTGTTCTTTATCTTCCCATACAAATTGATCTTTGAGCATTTTCTTTTGTTTAATCCGCGCTATAACACGAATATGGAGCGCAACTTCTCTTAGCACCAATTCAATCTGTTCGGTTGCTTTCTTGGCTTCAGGCGCTTCAAGATATTCCTTGTCCATCCCAGCTTTTATTCGTTGCAGAGAGTCAGCCTTAATCGCAGTCGCTTTATTAATTGAACTTGTCCGCATTTGGTCAACTTTTTCGCTTAATGCTTCAAGCTGTTCAAAAGTAGGCTTTGGTATTTTAACATCCAACATATTGGTTCTGCCAACACGTATTACTTTGGAAAAACCAGCTTCTTTAATAATGGTGGTAATTGGATCAATCAGCTCGTCGCGCTTAATGACCACACGCACAGATTTACCCTTGGTAAATTCATCATAAATCATCTCAACAAAATCGCTTACGCGCCTATTTTTTTTATCAACTTCAATTTGTTGAGCATTTAACACTTTTTCTACGGCGTCATCGTTACCTAGATCTGCAAGATCTTCGATAAATCTATCAAGGATGTCCTCAATTCGCGCTTTCGTAGCAAGAGAATATGAGTCTTCATTTTCTAACTCGGTTAACATACTTGCCATAGCAAGCCTCCTTCCGTCGTAACCTATATATTTACCTTGATACCGAATAAAGCAATTTGCAAGCAATTAGCTAATATTTATTGTGGTAATATTATAGGGATAGGAATTTTTTCACAATTTAAACAATGTTTTAAATATATAAATTACATACTATGTAAAGTAACTGATTATAGCTTTCATAGAGACAAAACCACTATCCAAAATAGGGAACACAACTCAGGTTTGATCTTGCGCGGCATAATATACGTCGTGCAGGGTTGGTATATAAATTTAAAAGATGATAACTAATTAACTATAGAAAATTAGATAATTCATCCTCAATAATATCGGCAATAATGGTGCAATCATCCTCATCAAATGTCAGAGGAATGCGCATATCCAGTGTATTGGACAGCACTTTTTGGGTGTTGGGCAAATGCGGAATATCATCAATATACTTCCAGCTATCATAACGGCTGGTGAAAGCTTTTGGTTCATCATCACCAAACCATTTCAATTCAGCCCCGCGCGCGTTACAAGCAGCAATAAAGTCTGGAATTTGTTCACGGCTCAGCCCCTCAGCGCGAAACTGGATTGATGATCCAACATAGGCCTCAACCTGCTTGCGTTCAGGGATAGACGCGCCCTTCATCTGGCTAAAGCGTCGATGCAATAAATCATATCGCGCATTCCATTGCGCGGCTTTTTCTTCGATATGCGGAAGCTGTGCTCGCAGTAATGCCGCGCGCATATGATCCATGCGCCCAGAATAGTTTGGGGAAATCAGTTTCACCTTTTCAAAAACATCTTCGGCCGGCACGGCGCCATGCCGCCCGTAAAGCATGTAGGAACCTGATGACACAATCGCGCGCGCGGCAATTTCGGGATCATTTGTTGTCAAAAACCCGCCTTCACCCGAATTCATATGTTTGTAGGTCTGTGTTGAAAAGGCGGCGACTTTGCCAAAATTACCTGACCGTATGCCACGCCATTTTGCTGCCATCGTGTGCGCACAATCTTCAATTAATATGATGCCATGTGTTTCGCATATTTCGGTCACACGATCCATATCTGCGATGTGACCCCGCATGTGTGACAATAGAAGATATTTGGCACCACTACTGGCCGCCTTGGCATCAAGATCGTCCAGATCTATATGATAATTATCGTCAATATCAACCAGCACGGGCACGCCGCCAACATTATGTATCGCGCCTGGCACTGGCGCCAGCGTATAGGCATTGGCAAGCACCTTGTCGCCCGGCTTGACGCCGCATACGCGCATAGCCAGTTGAATCGCATATCCGCCAGATGTCACGGCGATACAGTAATCGACTTCCTGCCATGTGGCATATTCCTGTTCCAGCAAGCTTGCTTCATTAGCTTCACCAGCGACCAGATTATAGCGATGCAGACGGCCGCTACGCATTATTTCGACAGCGCGTGCGATTCCATCTTCAGGAATAGCTTCTTGCTGGGTAAACGGTTTGTTAAAGCTGACTTTGGACATGGTGCAGGTCTTTTTACAATTAAATGAAAGCCTAAATTAAACTAGCTATGGGAGGACATCAATCCGATTCTTGTTTTAACGATCGCGCAAAGCGACGCACATCCTCAATTACCATATCGGGCTGTTCCAGCGCCGCAAAATCTGGTGCTTGGTTATCGGGGTTTGCCATATCCAGCATAAGTCCTGCATAATTTGATTAAACTAAACTGATGCCTCTGCGGTATTGCTGAACTGGGCGGTGTTGGTGAACTGGCATTAACCTTTGCCGCGCCAAGGTATTGTCTTGCCAATAATCCAGCGCATCATGATGTCAAACAGCAGGCCAAGCAGGCCAAGCAGAATGATCGTGACCCAGATCAGTTCATAATCTGACACTGTCCGTGCAACATTTTCAATAAAGCCTAGTCCGGTTGTGCCAGCCAGCATTTCGGCAGCGACCAGCGTACCCCAGCAAACACCGACGGCAATCCGGATGCCGGTCAAAATTTCAGGTAAGGCATTTGGCAGAATGACATGGCGCATAATCTGCTGGTTTGATGCGCCAAGAGAATGCGACGCCCGAATTTTTGACAGTTGTGTTCCGGATGCACCTGTTCTTGCCGAAATCACCATAATCGCAAAGGCCACCATAAACAGCAGGAAGATTTTACCATCATCCTGAATACCAAAAATGGTCAAGATCAGAGGGGCCCATGCCAAGGGAGGTACAGGACGATAAAGCTCGATCAGCGGATCAAAGAAA
>JABJBD010000196.1 GCA_018668795.1 Candidatus Puniceispirillum sp.
AGTCAATTCACCTTTAAACCAAGCGTCAGCCACATCAGCAAAAATCGTTCGGCCAATGGCAAAGCCTTTTACAAGTGGTTCTGTTTTTGCCGCTGCAAAGACCGAAGCCAAAGCATCACTTGATACTTCTTTGCCTAACACAATAATGCCCTGAATATATGGGTCATGCGCACGAACAACATCTCCACATTGTACCCAGAATGTGGGGTTATCAACTGGCTCCAGTTTCCACCAATCCGGAAACACACCTAATTGATACATTCGTTCAATAATTTGTGAAACCTGATCGTCGGCTGTTGGCTTATCAGGTCGTGCGGTTATAATTTCCAGCAACATTTCATGGTTTGTCTGTTGGCAAGCATCAAAAAGCTGAACAATCAACTTCTCATGGTCAGCAATCATGTCAGCCGGGTCATCAGTGCGATAAGGAAGTAGAACTTTGACACAATGGTTTGTCGGCCATTGCGCCAACCTTGAGCCAATGTCAGGTGCTTCTTCAAGCGACAAAGGGAACACGCCTGATTCCTCAATCGGACGGCCAATCCAACAATCAAGATCAGAAGCTTTATGTAGAGACGTACGCCCAAGACGATCATCAACCAGAATACCCATTGTCCTTGAGCCTTCATCACCAGCTTCCTGCATCACCCTAGAGGCAGCATCGAGCGCTAATAACTTAAAATCATCAATAGCGGCTTCATCACGGCCATGCTTTTTGGCCATAGCAACAAATTGGTGACGATGATCAAAGGCAAATGCCGCTAGCTTGTGCCAGCGACGGCGGCGCGTCGTTGCCCAATGTAATTGACTGAGCTTGGCATCTTTCCGCAATGCAAATTCCGGGCTTCCGTTCGTTAGCAGATGTGACAATTCTTCAAATGAGGGATAAGCAGGCGCGCATCCATGCCGAGATACAGCTAACGCACCGCAACCATTCGCATAAGATGCCGCCGTTGCCAGCGGCTCACCTCGCAACCAGCCTCGAAGAAAGCCAGCCATAAAGCCATCCCCAGCACCCAGCACATTAAAAACTTCAATTTTCTGAACAGGCACGGTTATGCCAGCGTCCCAGCTGGTGATTTGAGTCGACTCATTTGTATCTACGTTATCATTTTTACCCGCAAATACAGTGCACCCAAGCGCACCACGTTTACAAACCATTGTCGCGTCGCTAAATGATCGTACCGATGCCAAAGCCGTTAATGTATCGGTGGAGCCGCCAGCAATATGCCATTCCTCCTCAGTGCCGACGATCAAATCACATTCAGATAGGATTGGACGCAAATGTTCGGTCACATAAGCACTTTCCACAAAACGACTCTCGCCATCATTATGCCCACCCAACGCCCACAAATTTGGACGATAATCTATATCAAAAGCAACTTTACGATTAGCTTCATGAGCTAACCTAATAGCTTTCATACTTGCCGCGGCAACCTGTGGCGTTGAAAAATGAGTGCCTGTGACCAGCACAGCACGCGCAGAGGCAATGAAAGCGGGATCAATTTCATCCTCGACAAGCCCCATGTCAGCGCAATCTTCACGATAAAAGATCAGCGGAAACTGCTCATTATCACGGATACCCAGAAGCACCAGAGCCGTCAGGCGATTAGGGTCAGTAATAACACCTGAAACATCAACGCCTTCTGCAACAAGCTGCTCGCGAATAAAACGCCCCATATGTTCATCGCCAACACGCGTAATGACAGCCGATTTCAAGCCAAGTCGGGCAGCTCCAATACTAATATTTGTAGGACTACCGCCAATATATTTGGCAAAACCAGCCATATCTTCAAGCCGACCACCAACCTGACTTCCATACAAATCAACCGACGAACGGCCAATGCAAATAACATCAAGTTTAGGTTCTAGCGAGGCTGTGTTTGGCATTTTTAACTCTTAGTTGAGGTAGAACTTTGACATATCAAAGCCATACAGGTCATTCGGTTTAATTCGAAATATAGATATGTTGAACCAAATGGCTTTCACATAAATAAACAACAAACGAAATAAATATTCCAAAAACCTTATAGTGAAATTTTTAAATCATCAAGCAAGCAATCAAGCATTCATTGATCTTTTTAAAATACCCGCCTCTATTGCCAAATATTGGGCGATGGTCATCGATGCCGTCAGCGACCGGAAACCGGCATAATCTTCTTCCTTCAAAAATAGACGCGTGCCGTGATTAAGCGGGCTCACTTCAGTATCGGTGATGCAGATGCAATCAAGTTCGCGACGATACGCGGCATCTACTAAAGCAATTGTAACATCGCTATAGGGCATAAAGCTAAATGCGCACAGAACATCATTTTTACCCGCCAAATTGAATTCCTGTAATGATTGTGATGGCGACACGGAAATGAGCCGATTCATAATACCGATACGGGTCAACATATAAGATAGATATATTGCAACGCCTTCAGTTCGCCCAGCCCCTGCCAACCACACAATATCAGCCTTAGCAATGCGCCTAGCTGCAGCTCTGGCATCAGCTTTAACTAGACTTTCTCGCATGGCCATTGCTGATCGCGCAGCCGACATAGCGATTGAATCAAGAATATCTTCTGATGAAGACTCATTTAAGTCGGTTAAACGACTTTCATAGCTTGACCAGTTTCCCCGCAAGCGGTCGCGAAATACATGTTGAAGCTGTGAAAACCCTTTATAACCAAGTTGTTTGGCAAAACGAACCATTGTTGAAGGATTCGAGTCAGCACTTTCGGCAAGTTCCGCAAGAGTGTCGAGAGCCATTTTTTCGGGGTTGGCAAGTGCAAATCGTGCAATATCACGAAGGCGCTTTGACATATGGTCATGATTAGCTGTGATTAGTTTAATCAAGCCATCATAGGTTTGCGGGGGAACCGTAACAATGTTCGCAGTCTCCCCACTCATTTCCACATTCATCCCCTACCCTTTGTTATGACCTTGCTAGACAGCAAGCTCTTTTGCCAAATCTCCAATTTCGGCACCACCAGCCATCAAACGCTTGATATCATCACCGGCAAGATCTTCTGACATGCCACTACCAATCACTTCGCCAAGTGACAAAAAGGTAAAGCGGTCAGCAATCAAACGAGCATGAATTTCATTATGCGTAATCAGAATGATAGCGATATCGCCCAGTTTTTGAACCCGTCGGATGGTTTTCAGCACTTCCATTTGCTGTTTTTGACCAAGTGCCGATGTTGGCTCATCAAGAATCAAAACCTTGGCGCCAAAATAAATCGCGCGCGCAATAGCAAGTGTCTGCCGCTGTCCACCGGACATGGTGCCAACGGACTGTTCAGGGTCAGCAATATTAATGCCTATCTTGGCCATTTCTTCTATCGCAATTTGATGCATTTCCTTCATTTTCATTAATCCAAACGGACCGCCGAAATGGGTTATCTCACGCCCTAGAAAAAAATTGCGCGTCACCGAAGCCAGAGGGTTCAGTGCCAAATCCTGATAAACAGTTCCAATACCTGCATCACTCGCATTACGCGGAGAGGCAAAGCTGACTTCCTTGCCTTCGACATAAATACTACCGCTATTGGGTGCAAAAACGCCCGAAAGCAATTTGATTAAAGTCGATTTACCCGCACCATTGTCACCAAGCAGTGCATGAACCTCTCCTGGATAAACCTCAAGGGAAACACCATTTAACGCCGTGAAAGCACCAAATTTTTTAACCAAGTCTTTGGTTTCGATCAGTGGCTTTATCGTTGACTTTGCCATGTTAAATGGTCCCCATTATTCGTTTTCGTATATTTTCATTCAATAATGCCGATGCCACAATCACAAGACCTAGGAACACGCGATAGAATGAGCCGTCAATTCCCGGAATGTAGAAAAATGCTTCTTTGGCTATACCAAAGATAAAGGCACCAACAATGATTCCAACGACAGTTCCAAATCCGCCAGTCATTACAATGCCACCAATAACAGCGGCCGCAATTGCTTCCAACTCTTTCAGATTACCTTTGGCCGCATCTGCAGTATTCACTTCGAACACTTGGCATGCAGCAAAAATCGTGGCGCAAAAAGCCGAAAAGATAAACAATGATATTTTGACTTTATTGGTCGGAACACCATTGGCTTTAGCTGCTGTAATGTTACCACCAGTCGAATATATCCAGTTTCCGGCCTGCGTCTTGCTAAGCACAAAATAGCAAATCAATGACATAATCAGGCAGATCATCACACAGGAGTAAAGTCCCTGAGCAAACTGGTTGCCAAAATTATTTACATTCCAATCAACTGGAAAATACAACCAATCAAATAATGGTTGCAAAATATCACCACCAAAGAAATTAGCCACAGGCCTTGCCGAGCTAATACTGTCGATATAAACCCGAGCAATATCTGCATCAGTGACCGACTTTGGCACCACAGGATCAACTTTGAAGGTAGCAATTTTATCCTGAATCGTCTTGGCCATAAATTCGTTGCCTGATTCAAGGGCATTTTCCAACGCGCGTTCTAATGGTTTGACACCTTTGGACAACATCAATTCTGTTTTTGCATCCGCAACACGCTGATAGGTATATTCAAGGCGCTCAGAGATTTTAGCAATCGTATCGGCCGGTAACGTACTGATAAGTTGAGTCAAATCAGATTCTGGCAATGCCTTTGCTGCTGCCCGTTCAATTTCACCATGACCAGGCAAATCTATGATATTTTTTATATCCGGTATCTCAGTGACTGTTGTGGCACCTTTAATCTGATCCGGCCTATGGTTAAATGAACGCAAAGAAACCTCGGTCAGTCCTCTTAAGAAAAACAAACCGCCAAGCGTTACAATAAAAGATGGCAACCCAGATTTAACTACAATATACCCCTGAATCCAACCAAAAAACAAAGTAAAACAGAGAGTTATCAAAAGTGCGCCAATGGGTGACACATCCGATATATGTATGAGCGTATAAAACTCGATATGAACACCACCCTCAAAAGATATATAAGGGATGATAATCGAGAAACCCCATCGTAGGATCATCGCCATACAGGCACCAGCAAAGCCGATCATTGATCCAATCGACAGATCGAACTCACCTGCAACAATCAACAAACCAGCACCCAGCGCAATAATCGCAAGTTGCGAGATAACTCTTAAATTATTTCGAATGCCAAGCGCGTTAAAACCTTCGCCTGCAAAAGGATTTAAAGAAAATTCACCCGCTGGGATTGAAAAATATCCCAACATGCCAAAAAGCAATAACATGACCCCAACCGGGCCAATTTCGGGTCTTGAAAAAAGTGCCTTAAACCAATTTTTTTGGTCGTGGCGGTCAGATTCTTGCCGTTGAGATACGGACGCGTTCATTTTTTTCCCCATCAAATAAAAAGATGGGTAGCAAAACGCTACCCATCCTCAATTTATTCCAAACCTATCTGTCTACGCCTGCAAGAGCAGCCACAGATGATGCGTTTGACTTATCCACAAAGCCTGGGCCTGACGGGATGTTAGCACCAGGAAGCAGACCTGCACCATTGTTGTACAGATGCATTACAATGATAGGCATGTAACCCTGCAAACGCTGCTGCTGATCAATTGTGTACTTAACTTTACCAGCATTGATCATATCCATAACTGGTGGGCTAAGGTCAAAGCATGAATGGTGAACAGACATACCAAGCTCATCAATAGCCTGCTGAACACCTACACAAACGTGAGGACCAACAGACAGAACAGCGTCGATATCAGGGTTTGCCTGAAGACCAGCAGCCGCACGTGTTGGGATTGTTGCTGGGTCATTCGAGCTGTCAACCAACTTGATAGGAACAGCTTCGCCATAACCGTTACAACGATCATTCAATGCAGTGTTATAAGCTTCCTGAATGAAGCAAAGACCTTTAGTAGCACCTTCGGCTTTCGCACGGTTACCAGCTGACTGACCAGCAAGATACTCAGGCTGACCAACGTGCATAAGTGCACCAACTTCTTTTGATGACTCAAGACCAGAATTCATAGTTACAACAGGAATACCAGCTGCAACAGCGTCTTTGATAGCCTGACCAAGCGCATCTGGATCTGGCAAAGACACTACAATACCATCTGGCTGTGTAGCCGCGGCTGCAGTGATTGATTTTGCCATATCACCCATGTCGCCTGATGGATTGAAGATATATTCGAAATCCGCACCTACGTGACGTGCAGCATCTTCACCACCTTTTTGGACAACCGGCCAGAAAGGATCTTTACCTTCACCGTGTGTGACCATTACATAGCGTTCTGCCTGAGCAGCACCAGCTATCATCATCATGGCTGAAACAGCCATTACAATTTTTTTCATTTTTTCACTCCCATAAGTTTAGCCAACCAAAGACAGCTGATTGGCAAACCAATAAAAACTTTTACGAGATCGAAAGTAAAGATATTTTTAGAACAAATATTTTGCTTTTTTTAAAAAGACAAAGTTTATTCTATTTACAGGCTCAATTAAATGCTATTTCCAGCACAAAATAAAAAGTGTATCAGGCGTCTGGATCACTATCAAAAAACACACGCACCCAAGCTAGGGGGCATAATTATTGGAGCAGAATCATGAAACCAATTGGAATTGGCGTAATTGGAACAGGCTTTATGGGTAAAGCGCATTCGATCGCTTACAGTGCATCTGCTTCGGTTTTTGGCACCGGACTTCGACCAAAACTTGAAATTGTTTGTGATCTGAGCCCTGAACGCGCCAGTCAACGTGCGACCGATTTGGGGTTTTCACGTTACAGCGCAGACTGGCGTGATGTTGTCAATGATGACTCGGTTGACCTGATTTCAGTTTGCACACCTAATGACACACATGCTGAAATTGCGATTGCAGCGCTGAATGCTGGCAAGCATGTATGGTGCGAAAAACCAATGTCAACAAATCTTGACGATAGCGCGGCAATGGCCGCCGCCGCTAAAAACAGCTCAGGCAAAACGATAGTTGGCTATAATTATACTAAGAATCCTGCCGTAACACATGCACGTCGTCTTATTGAAAGCGGTGTTATTGGCGATGTTGCTGGGTTTTTCTGCCGTTATGACGTTGATAATGAAGCCGATGGTATGCGCCCATGGTCATGGCGTATGTCACGCGATCAATCCGGCACTGGTGCCAATGGCGATGTGTTGTGCCATGTTATCAGTGTCGCACATTACCTCACCGGATCAACAATTTCCAAAGTGGTTGGCGATTACGCCATAGTTCATAAAGAGCGAAGTGACCCAAACAACGCTAAAGCAACTTTGACAGTTGATAATGACGATATGGTGTCCGCTTTGGTTCATTTCCAAAATGGAGTCCATGGGCATATAGGTGCAAGCCGCGTGACTTGGGGAAGAAAATGCGGGCTTCGTTGGGAAGTTCAAGGCACAAAAGGTACAATCACCTTTGATCAAGAACGCCTTAATGAGCTTCAGTTATTCACCCAACAGGATGATCCAGCAACTGACGGTTTTCGTACTATCTTGACTGGCCCGCATCATGCACCTTATTCGGCTTTTTTACCTAATGGCGGACATAGCCTTGGCTATATGGATGTCAAGATATGCGAATTGCACGATCTATTAACTGCGATTGAAACGGGCGAAAAAATATGGCCTGATTTTGATTCGGCATTAGTGATTGAACAAGTCATGGACGCTGTTGATCGATCAGCCATGTCTGGCAGCTGGGCTAACGTATAAACGCCACCGATCGGCAAACCGGTTCTATAGATGAATAGCCTGACCTGTCTGTGCAGATAACAATGCTGCATCAGCAATGCGCAATGCGTTTAATCCGTCCAGTCCATCAGGGCTGGCTGGTTTGCCATTAACTATGCAATCGACAAAAGCAGTGATTTCATGCGCATAGGCATCAATATAGCGGGTCATGAAAAAATCATGTAATGGTGGGCGCGTATATCCCGTTTCATTGGCCACTTCGATTGATATAGGACGCTGATTTTCTGCCGCAACCATTCCTTTTGATCCATGCACCTCGATTCGCTGGTCATAACCATAGGTCGCACGGCGAGAGTTGGAAATAGTCACTTGCTTGCCTGATTCCATTGTCATTATCACCGATGCGCTGTCATAATCACCAGCATCACCAATCGCTGGATCGACTAAAACTGAACCACTGGCTTGAATAGTGATAGGCATTTCATCCATCAGAAAAACGGCCATGTCAAAATCATGTATCGTCATATCACGAAAGATTCCGCCTGAACGTTTTATATAATCAACTGGCGGTGCCCCGGGATCACGTGAGGTAATAACCGCCATTTCAGAAGCACCTATATCTCCGTTATTGATAGCCATCTTAAGAGCCGCAAAATGGGGATCAAATCGACGGTTAAAACCAACCATTAGAACAGCTTTGGCTTCATTCACAACGTCAAGACACGCACGCACACGATCAACGCTAAGATCAATTGGCTTTTCACAAAAGATTGCTTTTCCGCAGCGTGCAAATTGTTCAATCAGGTCAGCATGTGTATCGGTAGGAGTGCAGATAATTACGCCATCAACGTCATCACTGGATGCGATTTCGTCAATCATGCGAACATCACATCCATAATGATCCGCGATTGCATCTGCTGCTGCCACAATTGGATCAGAAACTGCAACCAAAACTGCTGCATCATGTCCAGCAACAGCGCGCGCATGCACTTGTCCAATGCGCCCAGCGCCCAAAACAGCAATTCGTACTGACATAATCAACCTCACTTGGTTATATAGAAAACATGGCTTTGTGATTAGACAAGCAAATAGCCGTTGGCAAGAAAAACCACCTTCGCATGTAGCTGTGATCCATATGCTTCACAGACTTGATTTTGCGCTTATAGATAGACAGAATGCTCGACGAAGTATGAGTGAGGAAAAGCAATGTTTTTAGGGTTTGATATCGGCACATCGGGCGTTAAGGCTTTACTTATTGACTCAGACGGCAAAATATTGGCCAGTTCGTCGGCCTCAATTGACGTAGTGCGCCCTCTTCCCGGTTGGTCAGAACAATCACCATCTGACTGGTGGAACGCCGTTAATGATACAGCTATGACACTATCACGTGACCATGCTAATGCGATGGCAAATGTGCGTGGCATAGGTCTTTCAGGTCAGATGCATGGGATGGTCGCGCTAGATAAAAATGATAGTGTTCTTCGTCCCGCGATCTTGTGGAATGACACACGCAATGCAGCCGAAGCGGCAGAACTTGATGATGAACATCCAGACTATCGTAAAATTGGTGGCAATGCGGTTATGCCTGGCTTTACAGCCCCAAAGGCTTTGTGGATGGCAAGACATGAGCCTGAATTATTTGCCAAGGTAGCTACTATACTATTACCTAAGGATTACATCCGATTTCTAATGTCGGGTGAAAAAATTTCAGACATGTCGGATAGCGCAGGAACCTTGTGGCTTGATGTTGCGGCACGCTCTTGGTCACCTACCTTGTTAGCCCCTTGCGGCCTGTCAATCGAGCACATGCCTGAGCTGGCCGAAGGCAGTGCACCAGCAGGCCAACTCCGGCCTGACATTGCGCATAAATGGGGCATCAAAAACTCTGTGACGATAGCTGGTGGCGGTGGCGATAATGCATCGGCAGCCTGTGGTCTTGGCGTTACAAATCCGGGAGATGCCTTTTTATCACTTGGCACATCTGGAGTCGTTTTCAGTGTCACTGAAAGCTTCGCCCCTGCCCATTCAGATGGGGCGCACGCATTTTGTCATGCTCTACCCAATACATGGCACCAGATGGGCGTCATTCTTGCCGCAACTGATTGTTTGAACTGGTTGTCAGAAATATCTAATACTCCGGTTGCCGGTCTCATGGATACAATAGAAAAAAGTGCTTTTTGCCCGTCGAATATGCTGTTTCATCCTTATCTGTCTGGCGAACGAACACCACATAATGACGCGACAGCGCGTGGCGGTTTTTTTGGCATTTCACGTGGTGATGACCGTGTCGATATGACCCGGGCTGTTCTTGAAGGCGTCGCCTTTGCAATGGCTGATGCAGTCGATGTCCTTGCCGCGGCTGATAAACGCCCTAGCCAACTACTTGCGACAGGCGGTGGGGCTAAAAGTCGTTATTGGTTGTCATTGATTGCTGCTGTGACAAGATGTGACATCGTCATCCCAGAAGATGGTGATTTTGGTGCAGCTCTTGGGCCCCTTTTTTCATGGACATTGGTAGA
>JABJBD010000086.1 GCA_018668795.1 Candidatus Puniceispirillum sp.
AGTGACTTTTTAGATTGTTCCAGTTACCATTACCAGCATTGCATCTGACCGAAGCGCAACTACCAACAATAAAACGAGATTTTATCGATTTAGTTATTAGGCTCATAGTTGGTGCATGAGATCAGATCATCCGCTTCGTATTTTCAGCTTGTCGGATGTGGTTGGCGATTGTGGTTCATGTCCTATTAGATTTCAGGCCATGTGTTCACGATGTAACGGCGACGAACTGGCTATGCTTGATAAAATGAAAAGCTACCGCACCTTTGCAAAAGGTGAGGCAATTGCCAATGTCGGCGAAGAATTAAGATATTTCGGCACGCTTGTTTCTGGCATTGCAGAGATTTCACAGGGTTTAGAGGACGGGCGACGGCAAATCATGGGGATTTTAATGCCAAGTGATTTTGTTGGCTGGCCCTATCGTCGCATTTCACAATTTGATGTAAATGCTGTTTCAGAAGTGGTGATGTGCCGCTTTGATATGGTATCTTTTGAAAGGTTGGTAGAGCAAGTGCCGTCTCTTGGTTCCCGACTTCTTGAAATGACTATGGATGAGCTTGACGCTGCCCGCGCATGGATGATGGTTCTTGGCCAAAAAACAGCGCGGGAAAAAATGGCCAGCCTTATGTATATTATTGCGCTACGTAATGTCAGCTTCAAGTTAGATGATATGGTTAGTGAGGTGGCGTTTGAGTTGCCTTTAACCCGTAAACAAATTGCCGATTATATAGGCCTGACACTCGAAACGGTCAGCCGACAGATCTCAGCCCTCAAGTCCAGTGGCATTATTGCGATTGAGGGGCAACGTCATATTATCATCAAAGATCCTATTGCTTTACATGCCGAGGCTGGTGATTTGTGGTCAAAAGCGTTGCCAAATACAACAAAATTTGTAAATTCTGGGCAAATTGTGCGCGGCAACGATTGACGCCAGCTTTCAAGGTGGTTAAACATCCGTCCGGTGTTGCATTTAATGCAAACCGCCGATGGCGGGTGTAGCTCAGTCGGTTAGAGCGCCAGTTTGTGGCACTGGAGGTCGCCGGTTCAATCCCGGTCACTCGCCCCAGCCCCTTTCTGTTTGGGTTTGGGGTGCCTCGGAAACTAACTGTTCCGGCTTGCCGGAGTAGGAAGACAATTTAACTACCGTGCTATTTACCAGTAGCCGGACATTAATCAGCTTGTGTAATGCGGGCGTGGCGGAATTGGTAGACGCGCTGGTTTTAGGTACCAGTGGCGAAAGTCGTGGGGGTTCAAGTCCCTCCGCCCGTACCACAAGGCTGAATAGGGAATGATAGGGCATCATCCACCTCCCGTTGAACGATTGTGAAACGTAGGTTGTTTGGGTGATCAGGTAACAAATTAAAGATTAAGTATCCGTTTTCATTCAGACGGTTTTGATCTAATTGAAAAGGAAGCACCTGTTCGATGAATATTGCCGAAACCAAAAGTGAAGGTCTGGTGCGCGAATTCGCCATTACGATAACCGCTGCCGATATCGAAACCGAAACGCAGGCCAAACTTGCCGAAATTGCTAAAACCGCAAATATGCCGGGCTTTCGTCCAGGCAAGGTGCCAATGGCCGTTGTGAAAACACGCTTTGGTACCCAGGTACAAGGTGATGCGATCAAGGCGGCGCTTGACGAAGGTGCGCGCAAAGCTGTTGAAGATAATGGTCTTAATCTGGCCAGCCAGCCATCCGTTGACATCAAGTCGTATGAAGATGGCAAGGATCTGGAAGCGATCTTTACATGTGAGATCATGCCGGAGATTAAAATCCCTGATCTGAGCAAATTATCGATTGAGAAACCAATTTTGCCTGTTGATGAAGCGCAGGTTGATGAAGCGCTGACAACGATTGCTGGCGAAAACCGCCCAAGTGTTGAAGTGGCCAAGCCGCGCGCCGCCAAAAAGGGTGATATTGTTATCATCGATTTCGTAGGCAAGATTGACGGCGAACCATTTGAAGGTGGTGCTGCCGAAGGGCATTCGCTGGAACTTGGCTCGAATAGCTTTATTCCCGGATTTGAAGATGGCTTGATCGGTGTGAAAGCAGGTGAAAGCCGCGACGTAGAGGTGTCTTTCCCTGAGGATTATCAGGCACCACATTTGGCTGGTAAAGCCGCGGTGTTTGAAACCAAAGTGACTGCCATGCGTGAACTTGGTGACGCGAAAATCGATGAAGATTTGGCGACACGACTTGGTTTTGAGACGATTGACGCGCTAAAAGAAGCTGTCCGTGAACAGCTTGGTGCCCAGCATGCAACTGCACTGCGTCAGGCTGTCAAAAAGAACGTGCTTGATGGTCTTGCCGATGGTGAGGCATTTGATGTGCCGCCATCACTGTTCAAGCAAGAATATGAGTCAGTCGCGCGGGCAATGAACCCTGCCGCGTCTGAACATAATCATGATCACGACCATGACCATGACCATGACCATGATCATCCAGCTGCTGATGAAGGCATGGATGATAATGCCAAAGCTGAAGCAAAATCAGTTGCTGAACGTCGTGTTCGCCTTGGTCTATTGCTGACGGAAATTGGCCGTGACAGCAAAATTGAGGTAACTGAAGCTGATACCCAGCGCGCTGTTATTGAAGAAGCGCGTCGCTATCCGGGTCAAGAGCAGATGGTGATGGAATATTTCCAGAAGAACCAGCAAGCTTTGCAACAGTTGGCGGGGCCAATCTTTGAAGACAAAGTTATTGATTACATTCTGGAGTTGGCGAAAGTAACTGAGGTTACAACTGATACCGATACTTTGTATAAGGCTCCTGAAGAAGTAGCGTCGGCAGAGAAAACTGAAAAAAAAGCGGCCAAAAAGCCAGCAGCAAAAAAGCCGGCTGACAAGAAAAAAGCCGCTGCCAAAAAGGCGCCTGCTAAGAAAGTTGCCAAGAAGACATCATAAATATACAATGATTGTTGCCAGTGAGGCAGTGATTTTGTTCAGATAAGTACAAGCGGGTTCAATATAATCTTGAACCCGCTTCTTTATTTCCCATATAGTCCTTATTCGGCATCGGTGCCTGCCGATGTCTGGATTTTCTTTTATGCTTGTTGAGCCGCAAGCTATTTACCCACTGCAGGAGAATATAATGCGTGATTTTGAAGTAGCTAAGTCGAATGTTGATCCGATGGCTAATCTGGTGCCGATGGTCGTTGAACAGACCAACCGTGGCGAGCGCTCGTATGATATCTTTTCGCGGCTTCTTAAAGAACGTATTATTTTTCTGAATGGTCCTGTTGATGATGTTACGGCGTCGCTTGTGTGTTCGCAGTTATTGTTTCTAGAGTCCGAAAACCCGACCAAAGATATTTCCATGTATATCAATTCCCCAGGCGGTATCGTGACCTCGGGTCTGGCGATATATGACACGATGGAATATATCCGCCCCGACGTTTCAACCGTATGCATGGGGCAGGCGGCGTCTATGGGATCGTTATTGCTCATGGCTGGTGCCGCAGGCAAGCGGTATTCTTTGCCAAATGCCCGGATCATGACACATCAGCCATCAGGTGGTTTTTCAGGACAGGCAAGTGATATTGAAATCCACGCCAAGGAAATTCTTGATCTGCGCAAACGGCTGAATGGCATGTATGTTAAGCATACAGGCAAGACATTGAAAGATGTTGAAAAAATTATGGAGCGCGACACCTTCATGACCGCCGAGGACGCGCAAAAATTTGGCCTGATTGACGAAGTTGTCGAGAAACGCCCGGCTGGAAAAGATGAAAAAACCAAATAGTTCAGATATCTGCAAATGTGCCTTTTTGGCAACAAATTGACCAAGATCAGCATTATAGGCACGGTTTTTGCGGGTAATAGACAGTTTTAAATTGTAACTGCATGTAAGGCAGTTTTAGACTATGTTGATAATTGTTGAAAAAGGCTAGTTTAGTCATTTCAGCGCTAGAGAATCGTCAGGAGCCGTTAGATGGCAAAATCAGAAGATAGCGATAAGAGCACGCTGTTCTGTTCTTTTTGCGGGAAAAGCCAGCATGAAGTTCGTAAACTCATCGCCGGACCAACAGTGTTTATTTGCGATGAATGCGTCGAATTATGTATGGACATCATTCGCGAAGAACATAAATCTGCTTTATCAAAAAGCCATGACGGTGTGCCAACACCAGCTGATATATTGGCGGTGCTGGACGGTTATGTGATTGGTCAGTCACGGGCAAAGCGTGTGCTATCAGTCGCTGTGCATAATCATTACAAACGTTTGGCCAATGCCGGACGAACAGGCGATGTGGAAATTTCAAAGTCAAACATTCTGCTGGTTGGTCCAACGGGTTGTGGTAAAACGCTTTTGGCACAAACATTGGCGCGGATGCTTGATGTGCCCTTTACCATGGCGGATGCCACAACATTGACCGAAGCTGGTTATGTTGGTGAAGATGTCGAAAATATCATCCTGAAGCTGTTACAGGCAGCCGATTATAACGTTGAACGTGCACAGCGCGGCATTGTCTATATCGATGAGGTCGATAAGATTTCGCGCAAAGCCGATAATCCGTCTATCACCCGCGACGTATCAGGTGAGGGGGTTCAGCAAGCCTTGCTGAAAATTATGGAAGGTACGGTTGCGTCTGTCCCTCCGCAAGGTGGTAGAAAGCATCCCCAGCAGGAATTCTTGCAGGTTGATACAACCAATATCCTGTTTATCTGTGGTGGTGCTTTTGCTGGATTAGATAAGCTGATTGCTGGTCGTGATACGGGTGCGGGCATTGGCTTTGGGGCTGATGTGCGTGACCCAGATGATCGCAAAATAGGCGAACTTTTAGGATCGCTGGAGCCAGAAGATCTGATTAAATTCGGACTTATTCCAGAATTTGTTGGTCGTTTGCCAGTGATTGCAACGCTTGAAGACCTTGATGAAGAAGCGCTTGTGCGGATTCTGACTGAACCGAAAAACGCGCTGGTCAAGCAGTATGAAAAGTTGTTCGAGATGGATGATGTGCGTCTTGAATTTCGTGACGATGCGCTTCGGGCTGTAGCGCAAAAAGCGATTGCCCGAAAAACAGGTGCGCGTGGTTTGCGGTCAATCATGGAAAACATTCTTATGGAACCCATGTTCGATATACCGACTAGTGACGATATTGAAGAAGTGGTTATCAACGGCGATGTTGTCGAAGGTGGTGCGCAACCGTTGGTCGTTCATGCAAAAAAAATCCAAAGAAGCTGATAGTAGCGCCTAAGGTCGCATTTCCGTCTTCATAGTCTTGAAATCAGTGCTGTACTGCCCATATGAAAATGGCAGGCAACACGTCTGTGTGAACAAATTGAATACCGAGGACCCTAGCTGATGTCAGACAAATCTTCAATTGCGCTTCCTATTCTGCCTTTACGCGATATCGTTGTGTTTCCGCATATGATCGTCCCCCTGTTTGTTGGTCGTGAAAAATCGATCAAGGCGCTTGAAGCGGTGATGGCTGAAGAAAAGCAAATCATTCTGGTTACGCAGACCGAAGCTGATATAGAAGACCCAGATGCCCAAGGCTTGCATCGTGTGGGAACAGTTGGATCAATTCTGCAACTTTTGAAACTGCCAGATGGTGCGGTCAAGGTGCTGGTTGAAGGTGGTGATCGCGTCGAGCTGAATATGAACAGTTTGAATGCAGACGATGGATTTCTGACGGTTGAAGCCACACATTTGGATCAGACTGGCGATCTTGGTGCTGATACCGAAGCGCTGGCCGCAACAACGGTTCAGCAATTTGAACAATATCTGAAGCTGAACAAAAAAATCGCCTCAGAAGTATTTAATGCGATTGAGCAGGTTGATGAGGCTGACAAGATTGCAGACATGATCGCGTCGCATCTGTCAGTCAAGATCGCAGAAAAACAGGAATTACTGGAAATTTTGGATATTCATGAGCGTCTGGAGAAGGTTTTTGGCGCCATGGAAACCGAAATTGGTGCTTTGCAAGTTGAAAAGCGCGTTCGCAATCGGGTTAAACGCCAGATGGAAAAGACCCAGCGCGAATATTATCTGAATGAGCAGATGAAAGCGATCCAGAAGGAGCTTGGTGATAGCGAGGACGGCGGCAATGAGCTTGATGAGCTTGAAGTACAACTTGCTGATCTGAAAATGCCGAAAGTGGCACGGGAAAAGGCGAATGCGGAGCTGAAAAAGCTGCGCAATATGGGGCCTATGAGTGCCGAAGCCACAGTTGTTCGCAACTATCTTGATTGGATGCTGGCTTTGCCTTGGAAAAAGGCGACGCGGCTAAAAAAGGATATTGTAGCCGCACGGGAAATTCTGGATGCCGATCACTATGGTCTGGACAAGGTCAAAGATCGTATTATCGAATTTCTGGCGGTGCAACAGCGTACGCGTAGCATGAAAGGCCCGATTCTGTGTTTGGTTGGCCCGCCGGGGGTTGGTAAAACATCGCTTGGTAAGTCGATTGCACGGGCGACTGGGCGTAAATATGTGCGCATGGCCCTAGGCGGTGTTCGTGATGAAGCTGAAATACGTGGTCATCGGCGTACCTATATTGGATCAATGCCTGGTAAAATTGTTCAGGGCATGAAAAAGGCGGAATCAAACAACCCGCTGTTTTTACTTGATGAAATTGATAAATTGGGCGCTGACTGGCGTGGTGATCCAACGTCTGCATTGCTGGAAGTTCTGGATCCAGCTCAAAATAACAGTTTTGCTGATCATTATATGGAAGTTGAATTTGATCTGTCGAACGTGATGTTTGTCACGACCGCCAATACATTAAACATGCCACAGCCATTAATGGACCGGATGGAGATCATCCGTCTGTCTGGTTATACGGAAGATGAAAAGTTGCAAATTGCCAAACGGCATCTTATGAGCCGTCAGATCGAAGATCATGGTTTGAAAGATGGTGAATTGTCGATTTCTGATGATGCGATACGCATGATGGTTCAGCGCTATACGCGTGAGGCTGGTGTTCGTAATCTGGAACGCGAAATTGCCAAGGTTGCGCGTAAGGCAGTGACAGCCATTGTTAGTGGTGAAGCTACATCGGCTAATGTCACAGCCGAAAACCTTGACGATTATCTTGGTGTGCCCAAATTCCGCCATGGCGAAATCGAGGAAGAGAATCAGGTCGGGGTTACCACAGGCCTTGCATGGACTGAAGTTGGTGGTGAATTGCTGCAGATTGAGGCTGTGCGTGTGCCAGGTAAAGGCAAGGTCAGCGCCACGGGTAAATTAGGCGATGTCATGAAGGAATCAATTCAGGCTGCCGAATTTTTTATAAAGTCACGGGCAGAAACATATGGCATTGATCTTGAAAGTCTGGCCAAACATGATTTGCATGTGCATGTTCCTGAAGGTGCGACACCTAAGGACGGGCCTTCTGCAGGTGTTGCCATGGCAACATCGATCATTTCGGCAGTCACTGGCATAGCTGTTCGCCGGAATGTGGCGATGACAGGCGAAATCACCTTGCGGGGCAGGGTATTGCCAATTGGCGGCCTCAAGGAAAAGTTGCTGGCGGCGCTTCGTGGCGGCCTTACAACGGTTCTCATACCCAAGGAAAACGAAAAAGATCTTGTTGAGATACCCGATAATGTAAAAGAAGGTCTGACGATCATTCCGGTGGCAATGGTTGATGAGGCTCTGTCCGCTGCGCTTGTCGAAGAGCCTTTGCCAATGTCGATAGGTGTTGTATCTACTACTGAAAGCCAAGCGACTGTTAAATTACCTAAATCAGATGAGGCGGGCGACGATATTGTCGCCCATTAATTCTGTTTTGTGCAGAAATTAGGTGGTTTCGTTAGGTTTTTTCTAAATTTATGACTGAATCACGTGTTTTTATTTGGTGTTTTGGTGAATAAATGTGTTATTTTTCGTGATAAGTTAAACAATTAACACTACCAAAGAGGGGGTTCCCATGAACAAAAATGATCTTGTCTCTGATGTTGCTGAGTCATCAGGTTTGACTAAAGCTGATGCGGGTCGGGCAGTTGACGCTGTTTTTGAAAGCATCCAAGGCGCCTTAAAATCAGGTGGCGATGTAAGAATTGTTGGATTTGGTACTTTTTCTGTTGCGCATCGCGCCGCCACTACTGGCCGTAACCCAAGAACAGGTGAAACCATTCAAATTAAAGCATCAAAGCAGCCTAAATTTAAAGCGGGTGCTCCTTTGAAAGAAGCTGTTAACAGCTAAAATTATATATCTTTTTCAACGCCGACCTTATATAAAGGTCGGCGTTGTCATTGACTAATTATGCTAATCAATTGTTTGCATGATAATCATTGAAAAGAATGCTAGTGACAGAGTATATCCTGTGACATCAAATGGGTGCTTAGCTCAGCTGGGAGAGCAATTCGTTTACACCGAATAGGTCGGGGGTTCGAGCCCCTCAGCACCCACCATCCCCCACCACCCCTTTGGTAAATATCGGCACAGTTTTGACTTTTGGCCCTACCACAGGCATTGACCATTGATAATGTTTCGCTAGTCTAGTGTGGTATTATCCTTGTTAAGGCTGTGTTTATGCGTGTTTTTATTCCGTTATTAATTATTACTGTTAGCTTGTTACCGTCATTAGCATCTGCCCATCAATGCAAGCTGGAGAATGGATCAACTGAGGCCATTCTGGTTTATAATAGTTGTAAGGCTGACCTTGCGGCAGGAATTTCCCAACATCAATCAGATGCCCGAAAGCCAAGAAGCGCGCGCGAACTGGCGCTTGAAGATGAAAATATTCAGTTAAGACAAAAGCTTGGTACTATAAGAAATAGTTTATTAGATATACTGAAAAAGTTGCCTGACTAAGCTGTGTTATCAGCTGTGTAATCTGCATTATTTGGGAGAGTCATCGATGTTCATGAAGGTTTTTATCCGTACGTTTCC
The DNA here is from genome assembly GCA_018668795.1 of Candidatus Puniceispirillum sp. Lineage (GTDB taxonomy): Bacteria > Pseudomonadota > Alphaproteobacteria > Puniceispirillales > Puniceispirillaceae > Puniceispirillum. The sequence goes on from JABJBD010000086.1 coordinate 8,835, forward strand.
ATCAGCTGAAGAATGTGAGCTTTTTGAGTCTATCTTGCAAACAAAATGGCCTGAATTACTTCAGCAGGCACCTGGTGTACGGTTTCGGGGGTTAAGCAACAAACAGGCACCACATGTCAGCATTGTCGTGTGGGAATTTCCTGATGAAAACAGTCAACGTCTTGTTGAAAAGTTGATCGATGAAAATATAACCCGTTTTGCCAAAACGCTGGCGCCAAAGACAATGACGGTCAGTGGTAAAGTAACCATGGATTTTGGTGATATATATGCAGGTAAAGCCTAGCTGTTATCGACAGTATCTTTTGGTCGATTCCGCATCCAGTTACGAATCCATATAATCAGAATAATGGTTGCTATGATGCCAGCCGATATACCAAGTCCCAAGATCAGTTTGACTGACCCCATATCTGCTAGGGTTTCGCTGACACACAGGGGCACATCGGCGGCGCTGGCGCATTCGGCCTCGGCCTGAGGGCGGTACTGTGCATAATTTGTTGTTTCTGCGGTGTAGATGCCATGTGTGGCAAGCATGCCAACAGAAATGAAACCTAGCAGTAAAATGGCCAGGAACGCCTGAAAGATGCGTGTAAAGAATGTAAAAAACGTCGAAAGCATCAAGCCATCATCCTCAAAAGCAATTGAAGATATGATATAGCGCGCAATCCCGATAAAAAGAACGGAAAAATAAGAAAAAAGACAGGTTCCGTTGCACTTCGTCTTGACAGTTGTCATGCACTGATTTAGACCAAGCACACCTTAAGCGAATGGTGCAGTTTTGAAAAAGCACCGCGTTTATTTTTCCGCTTGGGGGTGTAGCTCAGTTGGTTAGAGCGCTGGCCTGTCACGCCAGAGGCCGCGGGTTCGAGTCCCGTCACTCCCGCCACTTCCGCAATTATTATGAAACTGGTAATCCTTAACAGTTTGTTAAACTAGTTATTGGTGTTTTTGTTCTTTCTGATTTGTAAAATTCACCTGAGATACTCTGACAAATTCCTCAGTGCTGCGCGTGGAATCAACCGCGCGTCATGAGTCTTCCGTGACATCACATCAACAATTTTTTACGAAAATTTTATGATTCTTGATCCAGATCAAAGTATCAAAATACTGACCTTTGTTACTTTTTTGAGTGGCCAATAATGGTCATGATAACAGATGAAAGGAGACTTTTATGCCAATAAAACATTTACCGTCTATTTTTGGAATGCGTCCGCTCGATATCAATCGTGTTTTTCATGAACTGGATGCTTTTGCACCGCTAGTGTCTCAACGTAAGCATTTAGAGATTGCTTTTGGGTGCTTGACGCAGAAGCCATTATGGTGGCCTTATCACAAGGCAGGTTTCCACAGAAAACAGTGATAACACCTCATCAAGGTGAGTTTGATCGTTCATTTTTTGAAGTGTCGGGAAGCAAAAAGGAAAGAGCTTATAAGGTAGCAAAATCTCATAACATCATCGTTATTTTAAAGGGGGCACAGACAGTTATTGCTAGTCCAGATGGTCGGATGAGCGTGAATGTTCATGCCAGCCCCTATCTTGCAAGTGCTGGTACAGGCGATGTTTTAGCCGGTTTGGTCGCCGGCTTGATTGCGCAAGCCATGCCCCCCTTTGAAGCCTGTTGTGCAGCCGTTTGGATGCATGGCGATGCAGCTATCCATTTTGGGCCAGGTATGATTGCGGGTGATATTCCAGACTTAATCCCGTTCATTCTTGGCCATTTACTAGAATTGCGTAATGGGAACTCCACAGATAGAGTAGATTGTCAAAGTTAATGTGGCTGATATTTCCCATCTTGGATGGATCATAAATATTTTGCTTTATTATAATATTAGGCGTTCACTAGATTTTGCATTCAGACAATAATGGCAGTTGTGGATGAGCATTCTGCATGCGTCATTGGTTGTTAGCAGCTAAGGGAAAACGTTACGTTATGTTGCAAGCAACAGGAATGTGGTTCAAAGCAAAATTTACCCCGCGTCAGATCAGCTTTATGCTGATGCTGGTATCGATGATTTGTTTTCCGGGCATGGATGCCATTGTTAAATATATGGCGCAAAGTTTGCCCGTTCTGGAGATTATTTGGGCGCGTTATACGGGGCATTTTGTTGTTATTCTAATTGTGTTTGCGCCGCATCTATCAACATTGCTTCGAACATCAAATTTAAAAATTCAGCTGGCAAGATCGGTTGCTTTATTCGTCACGACAATGTTGTTTTTTCAAGCCCTGCAGTTTATTGAACAGGGGCAAGCGACAGCTATCTTTCAGATTGCGCCCATGATCATGTCGGTGCTGGCAGTTATCTTTCTTAAAGAACGTTTGGGGCCTCGCCGCATCATTAGTCTGATTATCGGGTTTGTGGGGGCGATGATTATCATCCAGCCACAGGCAGAACAATTTACTCTTGCTAGTTGTTTGCCGCTTGCTGCTGCTGCTAGCTATGCGGTCTATTCGATTTTGACACGATATTTGGGGGCAGCGGAATCCGCCTATACAACCTTGATTTATACGGCAGGGTTTGGGGCGATTGTAAGTTCGATCATCCTGCCCTTTATATGGGTGACACCAGAAACTGCCCTTGATGTGATGATGTTGATGTTAATACCGATGATTGGTGGCATTGGACATTTTACGCTTATACAGGCCTTGCAACTCACCGAAGCCAGTGATTTGGCGCCGATGAATTATCTAACGCTGGTCTTTGCCATGATGTGGGGTGCCTTGATCTTTGCCGAGGTGCCATCACCATCTACGTTGGCAGGTGGTTGTCTGATTGTTGCCTCCGGCCTGTATCTGCTTCGTCGGTCACGCAGCCGCTCATGATTTCACAGAAAGCCAAAGCTGATGCCGGATAAGTTCGCATTTCTTTCGATTAAAAAAATTCCAACTTTGTTCTGGAGTGCCCCCAAGCCACTGACGTTGCGCCCGCCACTGCTTTCATTCGTGTTTCTGTGTATTGGGCTGGCCTTGTTTGGCCTTGGCGAAGCGCTGTTGCTGGCATCAGGCGCAGGTGTCAGTCCATGGACTGTATTTGCCGAAGGTGTGACCAATGTGACGGGGTGGAGCATTGGACTTGCAACCTTTATTATAAGTATCTGTGTCTTGTTAACATGGATTCCGTTGCGCCAAACTCCTGGCATTGGCACCATTGCAAATGCAATCATTATTGCCTTGATGCTGGATTTTTCCTTGCCTTATCTGCCAACACCAGATGGCGTTATATTGCAGTCTTTGCAAGCGCTGATCGGGGTGCTGGTAACCGGTCTGGGAGGTGGCATCTATCTTATTGCCAATCTGGGGCCAGGGCCACGTGACGGGTTGATGACAGGGTTGCAACAGCTCACCAATATGCCAATTGCATGGGTGCGAAGCGGCATTGAAATATCGGTAGTGATTGTTGGATGGTATCTGGGGGGCACAGTTGGTCTGGGAACAATATTATTTGCGTTCTTAATCGGACCTTCAGTGGCTACTAGCCTCTATTGTTTTGAGGTGTTGTTTGGAAAGAAACACAAAATTTAAACATGAAAAAGCGCGCCATATAGGCGCGCTTTATTTGAGGTGTGTTTTTGGTTTATTGTTATCGGTTTGTAATCACAAACGAGCCAGAAAATGGGCCACTTCCGACATCATTGGGTACGGTATTATTATCTTCATTGAAGAACTGCACACCATAATTAGTGATGTTAAAGTTAAACTGCATGTTGATAGTGTCTGCCGAGATGGTGAAAGGATTGGTCAAATTGATAATCCCAACCAACCGATCCGCATTTGTGCATAGCACTTTATTGCCACGGCCAGTTGCAACAGTTTCCTTGTCCGATGAACCTGGTTTCACAAGAGTTGAGTTGGTCAGATAAGCGCTGATCGTGCCTACATCTACAGGTGCGTTAAGATATTCGGGGTCACATGCATTGGTGCCACTGCTTGGATCATCATCGCCAAAATTTTTCAAAGACTCTGAAAAATTGACTGATGGACCAGTTGTATTCAGGTCCTGATCGGCTTCGCTGTAATAAGTATTGGTACCGTCGTTAAAAGACGCCCGAAGTCCAAATGTAGTGCCCATAACCATATAAGGATATTTATAGGTACCGTTAGCCGGTCTTGCCGATACACCTTCAAGCGAAGTATTGCTACCAATCACTGAGGCAAAGTCATACGTAAAGCCAGCAGTATTTGTGAACGTTGTCGAACATACATCGCGATTAAAGCTTGATCCTGACATTGGGTTCGCCGTGCAAACACCCATTTCATAGATCACCACTTCATAACGTTCAGGCGTTGTACGGCAAACGGAACCAGTTTCGAATGCACCCTCACATACAGGCGTATAACCACTATCGGTGACAGCATGGCCAAGATGCGACCAGGATAGAGCAAAAAACAAAGTTGTCATAAATACGATAAACTGTTTCATTTTTAGACGCCTCCAGCGCTATTTGAGAAGCCGCTTTCGACGACGATTTGGTTTTTACGACGCACCTTGTCGAGCAAATGTGCTTTCATTGATGTTGAGGCAAAGGCTTCGTCGGAAATGAACGGGGCGTCATTAATGACCTTGTCAATTTCACCTAATTTGAACTTATAGGTAACATTGACAAAATCTATGTCTTTTGCGTTGTCCAAGTCTTTGCGGCCTGCTTCAAGCATCATATTTGGCATGACTGGCGCAGCCAGCTGTAGGCTGTATGTTTTGCCTTTAGTGTCAGCACCTTTTTTGCCGTCCCATTGCCATGATTTTGCAAATATGCGTGCTGTTGGAATGTAAGGCACCTGTCCACCAATTTCGATTTCATAACCACCTAATGCATGCTCCTGGGTACCATTCAGTCCCTTTTGCCAGCCAGAAATGGCAACATATTTATTGGCAGTAACCTCAAAGGCTGCATTTTTCATTTCGCCGCCAATGCTGGCGCGTTGATGCCCATATTTGATTTCATAATCATAGAAAGCATTGACGCCATACATCCAGCTTTCATCATCACTCAAGAACCGGCGGCCAATACCAAGATTGACTGTGTCACGGTTTTTCTTGGCCATGAACGACCCTTGGAAGAAATTGAACTGTCCATCGGATAATCCGTCGCCAAGTGCCCGAACAGTTGAGAGGGTAAAGCTGGGTTTAGAACTGTCAGCACCTTCGATCGTCAATTCGTTATTTGCGTCAGCACTATCAAACATATTGCTGAAACCTGTTTCAAATGAACGGTAGGTTTTTTGCAATACTTCATTTTTTAAAAAACTAACGGTTGATGATTCCGGGTTTGCCGAGTTTTCGGCCGCGTTTTTTGCAACTTCAGCGGACAGTTGTTTCAGATAATCAGTATCTTGAAGAAAGCTGGATGCTGAAGCCGGATTTGTGCAAACAAATGCCCCTATAAGCATCAAAACTTTATATTTATGTTCCATAATATCTCCTATTCATAAGATAAAATTAAATTAGAAAAATATTTTTTAAATGTCAAAACATACAAACTAAATGCCAGAATTGAACTGAAGGGTATCTATAGTTAGGATACGATTCTTGTGGTAGTTAAGAGGTTTGCATAAGGGTAAGTAACCCTAAATCAAGAGATAAGAAAAATGACATATACAAGCTTGACGATTTACGCGCTTAAGACCTGTGATAGCTGTAAAAAGGCAATTGCAACGTTGCGTGCTTATGGCCATGACGTAACAGTTATAGATGTGCGCGCCGATGGTGTGCCTCATGATCTGCTGGACAACTGGCTAACGATGCATGGTGCCGACGTTATGATAAATAGAAAGTCAACAACATGGCGTGGTTTTGATGAGGCAACCAGACATTCTGATCCACTAACTTTGCTAAAAGACCATCCGACATTGATGAAGCGCCCAGTAATTGTTGATACTGAAAATGTATATGTTGGGTGGGGTAAGGATGTTCAAAGTATGTTTGGCAATTGATGAAACAAAACAAAAACCACTATCCTTGCATAAAGTGAACGGGTGGGGTAGGCCGATTTGGCAACATGTTCAGGCTTGGTTATCGAAGGGCTAGCATAAGCTGACTGTTTCGTGCATATCTAGCAAAGTTAAGATGGTTGCGCCCACATGAACCGCGCAATCTTTATGAGGAATTTTATGGCCAAAACACGCGTTGCTATGGAGCTTGGGATGGGAACATCCCTGCGCGCTGAAGATTATACAAAGGCTGCTGTTCGTGCCCTGAAGGATGCGCTTTGGCACAATTCACTGACGATGGCTGATGCTTTTGATTTTCCCCGCGATGCCATGATTGTTGATATTGAGATAGCGGTGCAAAAGCCCGATGCAGTTGATACGGACGCGGTAAGGGCGGTTTTGCCTTATGGTCACGGTACAGTTGCCGTTGTCGAAGGTGGATTAGATGTGCCCAAGCCAGATGGTGCCGGTAAAACAATTATTGCTAATGCTGCTGTTCTTGTTTCTTTTGACATGGAACGTTGCCAGACTTCCGTTTCGCAAACGGAGACGGGCACATGAAACGTATCATTCTGGAAATGGGTATGGGTAATGACCTTTATGGCGAAGATTACACCAAAGCCGCGTGCCGTGCGGTGCAGGATGCTTTGCACCATAGTTCATTGATTCTGTTCCGTTCTTTAGGG
>JABJBD010000065.1 GCA_018668795.1 Candidatus Puniceispirillum sp.
CCTGTTTTGGTCGGCACGATCAGCATTGAAAAATCTGAGTCACTGTCAAAAGTTCTGACCAGTAAAAAAATCAAGCACCAGGTTCTAAATGCGCGCTTTCATGAAGAGGAAGCCAAGATTATTGCGCAAGCTGGTGTGCCAGGCGCGGTAACGATTGCTACAAATATGGCAGGTCGTGGTACTGATATTCAACTAGGCGGCAATCTGGACATGCGGATTGCCGATGAGGTTAAACCTGATAGCTCCACAGCAGATAAAGACATAACGGCGATCACCGCCGAGGTTGAAAAGCTGAAAGCCGAGGCACTTGCTGCGGGTGGCCTTTATGTAGTCTGTACCGAACGACATGAATCACGGCGGATTGATAATCAGCTTCGTGGTCGTACTGGTCGTCAGGGTGATCCGGGCGCGTCAAAATTCTTTCTGTCATTGCAGGATGATCTGATGCGTATTTTCGGGTCTGAAAAGCTGGATGGCATGTTGCAAAAGCTGGGGCTTGAAGAAGGTGAGGCGATCATTCACCCCTGGATCAACAAAGCTGTCGAAAAAGCCCAGACCAAAGTCGAAGCGCGCAATTTCGAAATTCGAAAACAGCTATTGAAATATGATGATGTGATGAATGATCAGCGCAGTGTTATTTTTGACCAGCGCAAGGAAATCATGCGTGCCACCGATGTGCAGGAAACTGTCAGCGATATGCGGTATGAGGCTGTATCAACAATTGTTGCCAATGCTATTCCCCAAGGAAGCTATCATGATCAATGGGATGCCGATCAGATGGCTGCCGATGCCCAGCGCGTGCTTGGCTTGAACGTGCCTGCGGCTGATTGGTTTAAAGAAGATGGTATCGCCGAACCTGAAATTGAAGAACGCCTTGCCGAAGAAGCTGATAAATATATGGCCGAAAAAGCGGTACGGCTAGGCCCTGACGTTATGCGGATGGCGGAAAAATCGTTATTGTTGCAGGTGCTGGACCAGCAATGGAAAGAACATTTATTACGCCTTGATCAGTTGCGACAGGGCATTTCGCTTCGTGCCTATGCACAAAAGGATCCGCTTAACGAGTATAAGCGTGAAGCCTTTGGCATGTTCGAACAATTGCTATCGGGCTTGCGTGAAACAACAACGATGGTGCTGGCGCATGTCGAATTACGGCAACCCGATGAAGAAAGCGCGGCGCAAGCTGGGTCAACGCAGACTGAAACTACAGGTAATGCATCGTCTGCTCAAGCGGCCATGCCGTCAGGTAAAGTCGCGCGAAATGCCCCTTGCCCTTGTGGTTCGGGCAAGAAGTATAAACATTGCCATGGCAAAATTTAATTGACTTAATAATTGCTTGATTAAGATTTTGGCATATACCTCAAACTAAATAATAGGCTTAAAATGGATCAGAATATATCTAGACAAGATGAAGATGAATTGGATTTATTTACACTTTTCCAGACAATTTGGGAGGGTAAATGGATTGTCGTGATTTGCACTGCAATGGTCGTGGCAATCACAAGTTTATTTCTTTTTGTTAAAAAGCCAGCCTATGAAGGGCATTTGTTAATACGAACTCCAAGCTTAGACACTATGTCTAGTTTTGAACAAATCAACAGATTTGCTACTAATGGCAAAGCAATTGTTTCTGATGGGCAGATAATAGGTTTTGAAGACAACTTATTAGTTGAGATAACGCCTAAAGAAATAATTGAGGTGTTTGTTGACGAGTTTAATAATTCCAGCGCACTTTATGAAGCCATCAAACAACATTCATCAGACTATGCTGAATTTGAAGGAAGCGGTGAGGAACGCACTTTGCTTCTTTTTCGATGGACAAATGATTATGAGCTTACCAAAATAGTTAATAAATCAGCAGGTGAAGCAAACACCTATCAACTCTCATTCGTTACCAGAAATATTGACGAGACCAAACAAATTATTGACCTTACGTTATCAAAAGTTTCTGCCAATACGAACCTGTCACTTTTAAGGTACCTTCATAGCATTTCTGATGCCGCCAAACAAAAATCATTTGACAAAATATCCCAGCTGGAAAACGAGATTTTATCAAGAAAAAAAATTCTGCTGATAGGCCATAATCAAAAAATTCATTTCTTGACTGAACAGTCAACAATAGCACGAGCACTAAATTTAAAAGAAAATATGCAAAATGCAGGTACTTTGGCCATGAGTGACAAAGCGTCCATGGCTGTTTTTGCTGACGCACCTTATTATTTGCGAGGGTACGAGGCTATAAATAGAGAGTTAGAACAGCTTCAAACAAAAGATGAAAAAAACATATATTTTGCCGATGAAAAATATGTCGAATTAATTGAAAAACTGGAAAATCAAAAAACCGATTTGCAATATGTAGAGTTTGACGCCGCTATAAAAAAACTACCCTTAAATAAAACAGATAGGTTAGTGCGCTATAATCCGCTGCTTATCGAATTTGAGGTCATGACCAAAAGAAGATTAATTTTGGCACTATCTTTGATCTTTGGAGTTATTGCAGGAGCCATGTTTGTTTTGTTACGTCATGGTTACAGGCAACATCAGGCTAAGGTGACGTCATAATGTTAGCAAACTGCCTTTGATTTATGCGAGGTCAAGTGAATGATAAAATATCAATTGATCTGTGAAAACGCACATAGCTTTGAAGGCTGGTTCCAGAATGCGGTTGCTTATAATGATCAATCCGCGTCAGGTTCCATCGCATGTCCAGTTTGCGAAATCACGTCGGTTAAAAAGGCACTGATGACGCCTAGTCTTGCTAGCCCAAAAATGCGCAAGACGTCAGAACCGCTTGCTCCGCCGATTGCTGATGCAAAAAAGACGGATGTTTCAATGCCAACAGCCGAAATAGGTAAGTCAACAGCAGGATCCACAATGCCGCCTTTTGGCATGTCGGCGGCTGTAAAAAGCGCGGGGAATGCGTCCGAAAAAATGCCCGAAAAAATGCCTGAAAAGGTCGTTGAGCAGATGGCCGAAATGATGTCTGAGCTTCGCCAGTTGCAACGGAAAATCCGCAGCGAATGTCGCGATGTTGGTAATGACTTTGCCGAAGAAGCCCGCAAGATGCATTATGGAGAAGCCGAGCCAGAAGGCATTTATGGCCATGCGACAGCCGAACAACGCGCTGAGCTTGACGATGAAGGCATCGATATTGTCGAAATGCCGCTCTTGCCTCTGGATAACTAGCGCGACGCGCACGTTTATGGAATCAGATTGCTGTCCGGCGGTTAATGACCGGCATATTAGCGCTTGTTACGCATCCAGCTTCCGCTGATGCCATAATTGATAGCAAGGCTTGCAACCCGGCTAAAGCCGCCTAGGCGCGGAGCAAAGCCAGTCGCATCATCCAGTAAAATACCAACCTTGGCGAATTCGGACCGTAACTCGGCTGGCTTGACGAATTTCTTTGGGTCATGCGTACCAGCCGGAACAATACGCACAATATATTCGAGCGCATATTTGGCAAAGGCGATAGCAGGCAAGGTACGGTTGATGGTTGTCAGAACAACCACCCCGTCATCGGCAAGCATATTGGCAATAGCAGTGGCAAAGATGTTCCGGTCAGCAACATGCTCGATTACCTCAGAAGCATAGATAACGTCAAAAGTGGCACCACGTGCTGCCAACGCCTCGGCGCTTTCGCAATGATAGGTGATATTCAACGCGCTGGTTTTGGCATGCGTGCGTGCAGCATCGATTGCTTCGCTGGTTACATCAATGCCAGTTACAATGCCGCCAAGACGCGCCATCGGTTCGGCCAGCAAACCGCCACCACAGCCAATATCAAGAATGCGTAAATTCTGTAGTGGTTTTTGATCTGGTAAAGTGCCTTTGATCCGGCGAATGGCGTCGGTGATATACTCCACGCGGATCGGTGTAAAACTATGCAAAGGGCGCATCGGCCCTTTCATATCCCACCATTTGTCGGACAAGGCGGCAAAGTTATCTATTTCTTTTTGATCAATAGTGGACTGCATTGACTTGCCCCGAAGCGAAGTAGTCGTTAAGACTGCGGTAAAAATAATAAACCATTAGCTAGATAACATACATCAATGGCACGTATTGTTCAAAAATTCGGTGGTACTTCGGTGGGCGACCTTGATCGCATCCGCAATGTCGCCAAAAGAGTGAAAAGCGAAGTCGATGCGGGCCATGAGGTCGCGGTCGTTGTTTCCGCTATGTCCGGAACCACAAATCAGCTGGTGCAATGGGCATCCGAAATTGGCCCCATGCATGATGCGCGTGAATATGATACGATTGTCGCCACGGGTGAACAGGTCACCGTTGGCCTGTTATCGATTGCGTTGCAGAATATTGGCATTGATGCTCGTTCATGGCTTGGCTGGCAAATTCCAATCAGAACCGACAATCTGCATGGATCTGCCCGCATCGACGAAATTGACAGTTCAAAAATGCGCGCGCGTCTGGCGCAGGGGCAGGTCGCTGTTGTCGCCGGATTTCAGGGGATTGGCCCGGATGGTCGCATCACGACGCTTGGCCGCGGTGGTTCGGATACATCGGCGGTGGCACTGGCGGCAGCGCTTGATGCAGACCGTTGTGATATTTACACGGATGTTGACGGCGTTTACACGACGGATCCGCGAATCGCGCCAAAAGCGAAGAAATTAGACAGCATTACCTTCGAAGAAATGCTTGAAATGGCCTCTTTGGGCGCAAAAGTACTACAAACACGTTCGGTGGCGATGGCCATGCGCCATAATGTCAATTTGCAGGTTCGATCCAGCTTTTCTGACATGCCGGGCACATTTGTCGTTGATGAGGATTCAGTCATGGAAAAAGAAACTATAAGCGGTATAGCCTACGCACCAGATGAAGCAAAGATCACCATTATTGGCTTGCCCGACGAACCTGGAATCGCGGCCAGTGTTTTTGGTGAGTTGGCACAAAACCATGTGAATGTTGACATGATCGTGCAAAGCGCATCAAGCCAGAGTCAGCGCACCGATATTACTTTTTCACTTGGACAAGCTGACTTGAAAAAGGCTGTTGAAATCATTGAAAAAAGCAAAGAAAACCTTAAATTCAATGACATCAATTACTCAGAAAATGTGACCAAAATCTCGGTTGTTGGAATGGCGATGCGGTCACAGCCAGGCGTTGCCAAAACAATGTTCGAAACGCTTGCCGAAAAAGGCATTAATCTTGCGGTTATTTCGACGTCAGAAATTAAAATATCTGTTTTGATTGATTCTGAATACACGGAACTTGCCGTACGAAGTTTGCATTCGGCATTTGGTCTCGACGATGAAGGATAGCACGTCAGACATAGGTGTTTAGTGTTTAGTTAGTTGGCGTGTGAAACCGTATTTTTGGATCAGCATTAGAGCGTAACGACAAGTTTTTAATGCGCTTTTTCTGATCTGAAACATCTTTTAATTGGACATCTGTGTTTTTTATGTTCAATTTATCTTATGTAAACCGAGCCGCAAGCTTAAATTATCAGGTTATACCAATGGTAGACATTAATATTACAGAGATTAGTGAAACCTCGTTAGCAAGCACTCTTTTGACTATTGGTGTCCAGTTGCGCGCAGCGCGCAAAGAAACGGGACGAAGTGTAGCCGATGTCGCGAATGAACTTCGGATCAATGCGGGTTATCTGAACGCTATTGAAAAAGGTGAACTCGACGACTTGCCATCATCTACCTATGTGGCAGGATTTTTGCGCAGTTATGGAAATCTTGTCGGCTTTGATGGTAATCAGCTGGCGCGCACTTATCTAGGACGTGTCGATGATGCTGATCGGCAGCCGACTTATTCATTTCCACAGAATAATGTAAAACCGCAACGTTCTGGGGCGCTGATCGCTTCGATTACCGTTGTTCTGGCGGTAGCTGGTTATGCTGGCTGGTACTGGACTGAAACCAAATCAGACAAGTCGGATGATGGCATGGCCATTGTGGCAACAGCACCTGTGACATCTGAATCTGGCCCAGGTGTGGCTGGTATTGGCACCCCCGCCCTTATCGAGCCTGATGGCGCGGCACAAAGCGTTTTTGTCGAAGGGCAGGATGAAAAACTCTCGGTGACTGAAATTGGCACCCCAAATCCTCCGGCTGATGAACAGCCTCTGATCGAACCCTTAGCTGACGTGATGGTTCCCGCAATACCTAAGGCCGGAAATAATGTCGAAGCCGATAGCGTGATGGTGGCAATGGATCCGGTTGTGACAGCATCAGTGTCAAATGAAGCGGTTATCAAAACCGAAACACCACCTGTCACTCCCGTCACTCCCGTCACTGTGGAAACAGCAGATACACAAATCGCGTCAAATGATGCCGCTGTATCAACAGATGACGATAGCACCATCTTGCTTGAAGATGACGCAAGCAATGTCAGCCAAAGTTCGGCTGTCGCCAACCAACGCGATCCAATGCAGGAAATTACGATCCGCGCAACTGGGTCTAGCTGGGTCGAAATCATCCGCAACAATGGCGAAGAAGTCATGACGCAGCTTATGCGCAATGGTGATACCTATGTCGTGGATGGTGCGGAAAATCTTTATCTTTCCACAGGTAATGCTGGTGGTATTGAATTTATCATTAGTGGTGATGATGCGATTTCTGCTGGTGCCATTGGTGAGATTGTTCGCGATCTTCCCCTTACGGTCGATAAGCTACGCGCCCGCCTGTAGGTTGCCGCATATTAATTACACATATTCTTTTAGCTGGTGACGCGTCTTAGGATAGCGAACCAACTGGCCGTGCGGACTTGTCACTGGCAATAGGCTGGCTAAACGGCTATAGACATAACATTATTTGATTGCTGACCATTTGCATATGGTTGTGTAGAATATTTACTCTAGCTGGAGATATGTTTTGTCTAGTGCCTATCGCCCATATCGTTCGATTGATCGCCGCACATGTCGTCAGATCATGGTAGGAAATGTGCCAGTTGGTGGTGATGCCCCCATCTCGGTGCAAACCATGACAAATAGTCTGACAACGGATGTTGCGGCAACACGGGCGCAGATTGATGCAGCGGCTGAGGCTGGCGCTGATATTGTGCGTGTATCCTGCCCTGACGAGGCCAGCACTGTTGCCCTGAAAGAAATTTGCGCAGGTAGTCCGGTACCTATTGTCGCTGACATTCATTTTCATTATCGCCGTGCTATTGAGGCTGCCGCTGCAGGTGCCGCCTGTTTGCGGATCAACCCCGGTAATATCGGGAATGAAGATCGCGTTCGCGAAGTGATTAAAGCGGCGCGAGATCATGGCTGTTCGATGCGGATTGGTGTGAATGCGGGCTCGCTGGAAAAGCATCTGCTTGAAAAATATGCTGAACCTTGTCCTGAAGCGCTAGTTGAATCGGCACTCGATCATGCACGTATTTTACAGGATAATGATTTTCACGAATTTAAAATCTCGGTAAAGGCGTCGGATGTATTTCTGGCAGTTGCCGCCTATCAACAGCTTGCCGATGCCATTGATTGTCCGCTTCACATCGGCATTACCGAGGCAGGCGGATTACGGGCGGGAACGATAAAGTCAGCCATTGGCCTTGGTAATCTGTTATGGGCAGGCATTGGTGATACGGTTCGCGTGTCGCTGTCAGCTGATCCGACTGAAGAAGTCAAAGCAGCTTATGAAATGCTGAAATCGCTAGGCCTTCGGCGGCGAGGGGTAACGGTTATTTCTTGCCCATCATGTGCGCGCCAGCAATTTGACGTGATCAAGACAGTCGAAGTGATCGAAGACCGGCTTGCACATATTGATCTGCCAATCTCGGTTTCGATTATCGGCTGTGTCGTTAATGGCCCAGGTGAAGCCCGTGAAACAGATATTGGCCTGACTGGTGGTGGCAAGGATACGCATCAGATATATGTTTCGGGTATGGCTGACCACCGTTTGTCGAATGGTGATATTGTCGAACATGTGGTCGAAATGGTCGAGGCCAAAGCCGAAGCTATCCGCGCCGCTCAGGTTGCCGAAGCTAGTGATCTACAGACACCCATAAAAATGAAAGCCTGAATCATGTCGAAACTTCAGCCTGTACGCGGCACGTCTGATCTTCTGCCTGTCGATATGGCAGGGCATCGTTTTGTAGTCGATAACGCACGCAACGCCAGCGCGCAATATGGCTTTCAGGAAATGGCTACGCCGATTTTTGAATTTACCGAGGTGTTTTCAAAGCCGCTAGGCACCAGTAGTGACGTGGTGACAAAAGAGACCTATTCTTTTGAAGATCGTGGCGGTGAACGGATCACCTTGCGTCCCGAAAATACCGCAGGCGTTGTCCGTGCCATGATTTCGGGTGGTTTGACGCAAAGCTTGCCATTAAAATTTTTCTATGCAGGCCCCATGTTTCGTTATGAACGCCCACAAAAAGGGCGGATGCGTCAATTCCATCAGATCGGTATTGAATATCTAGGCCCGACTGACGCGTTGGCTGATGCAGAAATCATTGCCTGTGGTGCGCGTGTACTGGCCGATATTGGCGTGCTTGATAAATGTGTTCTGCATCTCAATTCACTTGGTGATACCGAAAGCCGCCTTGCCTATCGTGCGGCACTTGTGGATTATCTTGGCGGCCATGAAGCTGCTTTGTCTGACGACAGCAAACAACGTCTTGCGGTTAATCCACTTCGTATTCTTGATTCAAAAGATGCTGGTGATCGGGCAATTATTGCCGATGCGCCGCGTTTGCAGGATCATTTGAATGATCAGTCTAAAGCGCATTTTGCAACATTGACAGCTGCGCTTGATGCGGCGTCTATCGCCTGGAAATTTGATCCGCTGCTTGTGCGGGGGCTGGATTATTATTGTCATACAGCTTTTGAATTTATCACTGATGCGCTGGGTGCCCAAGGCACGGTTCTTGGTGGTGGTCGTTATGATGGGCTGTCAGAAATGCTTGGCGGTCCCGCGATTGCGGGTGTTGGCTGGGCTGGTGGTATTGAGCGGCTTGCTATGCTGGCCGCAGGTGGCATGGTTGCGGTTCCCCAACTGGCTGTTGTCGCGGCAGATAACGATAGCGATCAGCATGCTTTTAAGCTGGCTGAGCAATTACGTGATGCAGGATTTAGCGTTGATTTACCTACAGCAGGCAATATGGGTAAGAAAATGAAGAAACTAGACAAAGCGGGTATCAACATTGCCGTCATTATGGGTGGTGATGAAGTTGAACGCGGTGTCGTTCAGCTACGTAATCTTAGTGATGGATCACAAGATGAAGTGGCACGAGATGCGCTTGTAAGTGCGTTATCTTCCATCATTAGCCATGCAGGCAACAACGTCGATCAATAATATAGTTAGGGGATCAAGGGTATGAGCCTAGACTCAACCATGGATAGGGTGTTGGCGCGTCGCACCGAAGTCGAAAATATTCTGAATGATGCCGCATCACTTTCGGTTGACGAGATGGCAAATTTTGCCCGCGAGCTATCCGAATTGCGGCCAGTTTGCGAACAGATCGAACTTGTCCAGCGCTTAACAGGCGAGCTTAGCGATGCCGCAGTGATGGTTGATGAAGCTGGTGATGATCCAGATATGCTGGAAATGGCGCGCCTTGAAATGCAGGAATTGCAGGCGCAAATTCCGGATGAACAGCAAAAACTACAATTATTGCTTTTACCAAAAGACCGTGATGATGCGCGTAATGCCATCCTAGAAGTGCGGGCGGGCACCGGTGGTGATGAAGCTGCGTTATTCGCGTCAGATTTGTTTGGGATGTATCAGCGGTTTTCGGCCAAATATGGTTGGAAATTCGAAGTGATGGAAGTGTCTGAAACAGGTATCGGTGGTTACAAGGAAGCTACCGCGACAATCACTGGATCAGACGTGTTTGCACGGTTGAAATTCGAGTCCGGTGTGCATCGTGTGCAAAGGGTGCCCGAAACTGAAACTGGTGGTCGCATCCATACGTCGGCAGCCACCGTGGCGGTTTTACCCGAAGCCGAAGATGTTGATGTCGAAGTCATAGAAAGTGATCTGCGGATTGATGTGTTCCGTGCGTCGGGTCCAGGGGGGCAGTCGGTGAATACCACCGACTCGGCAGTGCGGATTACGCATATGCCAACGGGTATTGTGGTCAGCCAGCAGGATGAAAAATCTCAACATAAGAACCGCGCCAAAGCGATGAAAATTCTGCGCGCGCGTCTTTATGACGCCGAGCGTGCCCGTGTTCAGGCAGAGCGAGCAGCAGATCGTAAAGGTCAGGTTGGCTCAGGCGATCGCTCGGAACGCATCCGTACCTATAATTTTCCGCAAGGACGGGTAACTGACCATCGCATTAACCTGACCTTGTACAAGCTTGACCGTGTTATTGCAGGTGAGGCACTGGATGAAGTCATCGACGCATTGATATCCGAAGATCAGGCACGCCGCCTTGCCGAAGGCACCTAAGGAACGTCGATCAATAGCTAGACTTTAGGCGTATTAAAGTGATGATTAAGCAGGATGCACGCAAAATTTTACGGGATGTTGCCGCCACTTTGAAAGCGGCATCAATTGCCAGCCCGCAACAGGATGCACGGCTTTTGCTGGCCGCGGCAATGCGTCGTAATGATGCGGTTCTGCCGCATGAAACAATTTCCTTTGGGGATGCGGAAAATACGCAATTGCAAAAGCTGGTTGCGCGGCGCATTGCCCGCGAGCCGGTGAGCCGCATCCGTGGATGGCGTGAATTCTGGTCACTTCGTTTTGCTTTGTCATCTGCAACGCTTGATCCGCGCCCCGATAGTGAAATTATTGTGGCAACAGCAATCGCGGCGGCGAAAGCGCAAATCGCAACGAATTCTGAAAAACAACACAAGCTTCTTGATCTTGGGACAGGAAGCGGCTGTCTTTTACTTGCCTGCCTTAGCGAGTTACCGCATGCCAAAGGGGTTGGGCTAGATATTAGCGAA
>JABJBD010000048.1 GCA_018668795.1 Candidatus Puniceispirillum sp.
AATCCAGACAGCAACGTTAAACGGAATAGCAAGCGCACGTGATGCAACAATGCCTGTACCTGTAATCTGCGCTGTCACATAGGTAAATGATGCTACCACCAGAATGATAACCGCACAGAAACGGGCTAGATTGCCGCCATAACGTGTACCGATGAAATCAGGCACTGTATAGCAACCAAACTTCCGCAGATATGGTGCCAGCAAGCTGGCTACCAGCACATAACCGCCGGTCCAGCCGACGAGGAATGCCATATAGGGGTAACCTTTAAGGTAAATACCACCAGCCATCGCAATAAATGACGCACCTGACATCCAGTCAGCCGCAGTTGCCATACCATTAAAGACGGCGGGCACTTCACGACCAGCGACATAATATTCGCTGGATTCCATTGTTCTGGACAAAATCCCGATCAACGCATAGATGCTGATAGTGAAACCAACGAACAACCATCCGATTGTATCTGCAGTCACACCAAGCTGTTCGAGAATTGCCATTAGAATTACAAAGCCGAGAAATCCAAGAGTATAGATTCCGTAAACTTTGGAGAGATTGTTGATAAATCCACCCTCAAGTTTCATGTCACTCTCCCCTAATCTTCAGCCACGTCAAATTCTTCATCCAGCTTGTTTTGCTTTGAAACAAACCAAAAGATAAGAATAACGAATGCTATTTGTGAACCCTGGCCAGCCATAAAATAGCCCCCTGGGAATGAACCTGCGACACCATTCAGCTGTTCGCCGAACCAATGCACAACAAATGAAAAAACGAACCAAATCGCAAGAGTTGTAAAAAGCAAACTCTTGGAACGGTCCCAGTGGCTTGTAGCCCCTGAGCCTTGCATACTCATGATGTATTCCCTCCGTTTACGTGTCCCGCACTCTCCATACAGACCACCATATGCTGATCCAAAAGCCATATTAAGAGCTTGTGAAACAACATACCTATGCACAAATCACGGACGTTTATGATTTATATTGTTTTTATCCGCGACAATATTGTTAGTGGATGTTAGTGAAGAAGTAGAAAATGACAAACAATTTTTAAAAAACTTGATTGTAATTATGTTCCAAAAATTGAAACCTTTGCTTCAGACACTCGGATTAAGAAAGCTTGATCCCCTTTTGTCTTATGATCAACTTGTTGATTTTATTAACAGCAGAGCGGCTTTCGTTTCGCAAACCACCCTCTACACATATGTAAAAGCACGTGCTGGCATGCAGCATCCAAAATTATTCGATAATCCGGATTTTTTAACATCTTTGCGTATTGCACGATGGCATATATATGGTGCCGCTGTCAGCGATTTGACCCTTTTTGCAGGGG
Organism: Candidatus Puniceispirillum sp.; assembly: GCA_018668795.1. Classification (GTDB taxonomy): domain Bacteria; phylum Pseudomonadota; class Alphaproteobacteria; order Puniceispirillales; family Puniceispirillaceae; genus Puniceispirillum. The sequence goes on from JABJBD010000048.1 coordinate 1,325, forward strand.
CGCAAATCAACCGCGCGGCGATTTTACCACCGAATCAACTGTCTATGTTTTGCACCGAAATGATTGAGGGTATTTTTGCCGCAAACCCGCAGCAGGACATTGATCCCAAGCGCTTTATGCAGATTTGCGAAAAGGGAAAACAGCGCATCGCCTTTGCTGATTGGCACGCCATAGAAAACGGCGCTGCCGCCTTTCAATCAAGCTCGGACGCCGTGTTTAAATGGGCACCGATTGCCGACGAACTGAAAATGGATGATGAAGAAATTGTGCGCAATTCCATCCATTTACGCTGGATCGGTGTGCGCCGTGACCTGAAAGACCTGATTAAGCCCGAATGCATTATTGATGACTGGCAAAACAGACCTCAATAAACAATCTTATTTTCAAGATGGCTTGAATGGTGCTGTTGAATGTCTGAACTTGAATTCAGGCTCTACTTCATGATTATCAACATTCATGTCATCACCAGCCGTTTGACCCGCGATAAGTTCAGCCACACGATCAGCCGCCATGCGTCCAATCCGGCGTGCGGGAATACGAATTGTCGTCAAGGCAGGCAACATTTCAGCCGATCCTTTAAAATCCCCGATGCCAATTACAGACATGTCATGCGGTACTAAAAGCCCATGTGATTGGGCCGCCCATATGGCTGCCGTGGCTATGATGTCATTACCACCAAGAATGGCTGTCGGTCTTGTTTTACTGCCCAACAAAACATTCGAAACAAGAGATTTAGCATGATCCAGATCATATGGCGTTTGCAAAATCCATTCTGGTGCTGGCATTAACTCATGTGCTGCAAGCACCTCCAATGCGCCCGCTAGGCGTCCAGCAGCTCTATCATTCACATTTGCAATTCCCGAAATCACAGCAAT
>JABJBD010000133.1 GCA_018668795.1 Candidatus Puniceispirillum sp.
CACATAATACGGGTCCAAACACTTCCTCCTGCCATATTGTGGCATCAACCGACACATTTTCAAGAATAGTTGGCGCGACAAAATAGCCATTATCAAAACCATCAACTGTCTGAGCATACCCCCCAGTGACGATAGTTGCACCTTCATCAAGCGCAGTAGCAATCATTGCTAAAACTTTTTCAAATTGCGGCTTGTTTGCAATGGGGCCAACGTCTGTATGATAATCCATCGGATCGCCAAATTTAAGTTTGGCAATCCTATCTAGTAATTTGTTAATAAACTCGTTCTTGATAGATTGATGAATTATCAACCGTGATCCAGCCACACATGTCTGGCCATTAGATAGAAAAATGCCTGACATCACACCATTGACAGTACTTTCAAGATCGGCATCAGCGAATACTAATTGAGGCGACTTTCCCCCAAGTTCAAGAGTCGTAGGTTTGACATGCTGTGCTGCAACGCCCGCAACTTTTGCACCACCAATTTCAGATCCGGTAAAAGTTACCTTTCGTACCTTTTCCGCAGCTACAAGCGCAGCTCCAACCTCATTGCCAAACCCGGTCAAAACATTCACCAATCCTGCCGGGGTCACCGGTGCAATCAATTCGGCAAAAACGACGGTAGATGCCGACGCCATTTCTGATGGTTTGATGATTACTGCATTGCCTGCCGCCAGCGCAGGTGCCAGTTTCCATGCTGCGATCATTAATGGTGAATTCCAAGCTGTTATTGCGGCAATCACTCCATAAGGCATCAATTCCAGCCGGGCGGTGATGTCTTTAATATCCAGCGTCAATTTGTCGGGCGCAAGCTTCTCAAGATCATTAGCAAAATGCCTGTACCAACCGCCAAGGGTTGACATCTGGCCATTCACTTCGCGGATACGTTTACCGTTATCATTGACTTCAACCTCAACAAGCTGTTCAAAATTTTGGTCAATTCGATCTGCAATAGCATGAAGAACATTAATGCGTGTATTGCTATCAGCTCGCCATTCGGGCTTCTGGTAAGCGTTGTAAGCAGCGTTTACTGCCAGTTCAACATCGACTGCATTTCCCCGCGCAAACCGCGCCCATATCTTACCGGTGGCTGGGTTGACACTATCAATCCAGTCATTATTTTGCGGCTTAACAGTCTCGCCATTTATGAAATGCGAAAAGTATCTCATCATGCAATCGCTTTCGTTGACTCGAACCATCCCATTGGCAAAACGCCTCTGGCACAATCAAAATTTATGGCATTATTCTTGTGCTTCAAAGACCCGAAAGAATAAACACGTCGCCATTTATCATTTCCTAGTACAAAACATCTGGCAAAAAGTTTGTTTGTCCCTGCTTGAATTTGTGTCAGCCTGTGGCTTGGTAATTTTGTAAAATAAATAATTTTAAGGATTGGTGACATTATGGATTTCCTAAAACTTGCTGATGGTAATCTTGCTTATGAGACGTCTGGCTTATCTGATGGTGATGTTCTTCTATTTTGTCATTCACTTGGAGCCAACCAGTGCCTCTGGGACAGGCAAATAGCATTGTTTGAAGATAGTCATAAAATTGTTAGGCTGGATTTGCGTGGCCATGGCCAATCTGATGTCTTTACTGCCCCCTATTCCATTGAGATGCTTGCTAAGGATGTACTGCATCTGCTTGATCATCTTGATATTCGCCGTTGCTCTCTTATTGGTCTTTCCCTTGGCAGTATGATCGGCTTGTGGTTGGCCGCACATGAACCACATAGATTTAACCAAATGATTCTTGCAGGTGCGAGCGCTTCGGTTCAAAAAAGCGCACCTTTTGACCAACGAATTGCAAGAATTCAGGAACATGGGCTGGACTCGATGTTTGATGAACTCAATGAGCGTTGGTATGCCCCTAATTTTGTAGCCAACAATTCAAACGTGGTAAATGCAGTTCGAAAAATGGTAAATGCCACAGCAAAAGTTGGATATATAGGCGCTACAATGGCTGTCAGGGACTTTGATATAATGGACAAGCTTTCTGAAATTGACACTGAAATGTTACTGATCACTGGTGCCGAGGACAAAGCTACACCGATAGCAGAAGCAGAAGCCATTGCAGCGACATGTGTTAACTGCAAGCTTTTTGTTATCGAAAATGCATCACATTTAGCAATCGTAGAGCAACCTGAGCTATTTGATACAGCTATTGTTAACTTCATCAATAAGGTGCCCTTATCTGTTTGATATATATATATCTATGTAAATACAGAAAAATTGTTTTCATCCCCTATATGTCAAGAACAAGTTTGCTAGATCGGCATCCAGCAACACATAAAG
>JABJBD010000070.1 GCA_018668795.1 Candidatus Puniceispirillum sp.
AATACCAGCAATCATGCGACCAAGGGTTGATTTGCCGCATCCTGATTCGCCAACAACGCCAACAATTTCACCTTTGAAGACGGAAAAGGATACATCATCAACAGCATGCACCACTTCTTCACGATAATTCTGCCCAAGCCGGTTTAGCAGCTTGGCCACCATATCAAGTGACTTGGTAAAATCGCGTGATAGATTTGATACGGTCAAAAGCGGCGTCATGCCCTGTCTCCTGCAGCGATATTGTGGCATCGAACCAGCCGACCATCTTTGGTGCTTGTGGCATCTGGATTGGTGCTGGTGCAGATATCGCTAACCAGATTACATCGGTTCTGAAACGCGCAACCCGTTGGCAGATTCATCATTGATGGCACCATGCCTTCGATCTGCTGCAAGGGCTGGCCGCGCCGGTTTTGCCCTGGCACACTGCCAAGCAGGCCCTTAGTATAAGGGTGCATCGGTGCGGCAATTACATTGGCATTTGCCCCTTGTTCAACTATACGGCCAGCATACATAACACATATGCGCTCGGCGATACCGGCAACAACTGCAAGGTCATGAGTAATCCAGAGCAACGCGGTTTTTGTTTCTTGGCACAAACGCTGCATTTCATGGATCACCTGTCCCTGAATGGTAACGTCAAGCGCGGTTGTCGGTTCATCAGCGATGATAAGATCAGGTCGGTTTAACATTGCAATGGCAATTGAAACGCGTTGGCGCATGCCGCCAGAAAATTGGTGCGGATAGGCACGAAGCCGTTCATCTGGTGATGAAATGCCAACAAGCCCCAGCGCATCGCGGGCGCGGGCGTGGGCATCAACCTTGCTGACGCTACTGTCATGCGAGAGAATGGTTTCAACCATCTGTGTTTCAATACGCAAAACCGGATTTAGCGTCATCATCGGATCTTGAAAAATCATTGCGATTCGGTTGCCGCGATAGGCCTGCATTTCGGCTGGTGATAATTTTGCAAGATCCTGCCCTTTGAACAGGATCTGCCCACCAACAATTTGCCCAGGCGCATCAACAAGTCCCATGATCGAAAAGCCGGTGATTGATTTTCCCGAGCCAGACTCGCCAACAAGTCCAACAATTTCTCCAGATTTAATCTCGAGGCTAACGCCATCCACAGCTTTCAGAACTCCAGCTTTCGTGAAAAAATGCGTTTGTAAATCTTTGATCTGTAGAATTGGATCCACGGTGCACCTCATCGTTGCAAACGTGGGTTAAAGATGTCGCGGAGCTGATCGCCAACAAGGTTGATTGACACGATTGTGATTAGCAATGCGATGCCCGGAAAGATACTGATCCAGTAATCACCAGAATACATGAATTCAAATCCATTGCCAATCAAGAGACCAAGCGATGGTTCAGTGATTGGCAGGCCAAGACCAAGAAAGCTGAGGGTCGCTTCGAGCGAGATTGCATGCGCAGTTTGTAATGTGCCTACTACAATCAAAGGCGCCAGACAGTTTGGCATGATGTGATGTAAAATGATCCTTCGGTCGCCAAGAGCCAGACATTGCGCTGCTTCGACATACTCTTTGTTCTTCTCAACAAGAGCGCTGGCACGTGCGGCGCGGGCGTAATAAGCCCATTGCACTAGTACCAGCGCGATAATGGTTTTCTCTACCCCTTTGCCAAAAACGGCCAGAATAATCAGTGCCATCAGAATTGATGGGAAGCTTAGCTGAATGTCAACAATCCGCATTGTTAGGGTTTCAAACCGGCCGCCGAAGTAAGCTGCTGACAGCCCAACTGCTGCGCCGATCACTAGCGCAACTACTCCCGAAAATGCCCCAACACCGAGGCTTACTCGAAGCCCATAAAAAATCGCCGAGAGCATATCGCGCCCTGCGCCATCCGTGCCTAGCCAATACACGTTACCTTCAAAATCTTCTGATCCAGGCTTGAGGCGGCTGTTCATTATATCAACGCTTGCCAAGTCATAAGGATTTGTTGGTGATACAAATGGCGCAAAAACCGCAATAAATAAAATTACCAAAAATACAAAAAGTGCACCAACAGCGGTTGGGCTTTCGCAAAAGTCAGACCAGAATTTTTGCCATCCTGACGCTGGTATGGCGCCTGTGGTGGTTGCAGCTTTACCTGCCATTAGCTTACCCCTTTAATGCGAACCCTGGGATCAAGGACTGAATAAAGAATATCCACGATCAGATTCAAGGTGACAAAAATCAAGACGATGATCATCAGATAGGCGACTACAATCGGCCTATCTAGGTTATAGATTGCATCAATAATTAGCTTGCCCATGCCCGGCCAGGCAAAAACCGTTTCGGTTACTGTTGAAAAGGCAATCAGAGACCCGAATTCAAGTCCAATGACCGTGACAATGGGGATCATGATATTTTTCAGAAGATGTACCCGGATAATTTTTGTTTCGCTGAGGCCCTTGGCGCGTGCAAATTTGATGTAATCCTGCAAGATTACTTCGCGGGTACCAGCGCGCGCCAGCCGGATCACCGATGATAGTTTGAATAAGGCGAGATTGAAGGCCGGCAGGAATATGTGCGACAGCCCGTCAAGGGTAAAGATGGAGCTGGTAATGCCAAAATAGGTAGCAACATCGCCCCTGCCAGTTGAGGGTAGCCAGCCCAGATGTACGGAAAAGAACATAATCAAAATAATGCCAACCCAGAATGTTGGCATTGAAAATCCTAAAATTGAACCAGCCATAATAGTGCGGCTAATTTTGCTATGCGGTTTTAAACCTGCGTAAACACCAAGTGGAATTCCAAAGGAGATAGCAATCAACAATGAAAATAGTGCTAACTCCATTGTGGCTGGCATACGCTGGATAATTAATTTTAATGCTGGTTCGCCGAATACGAATGATCGCCCCAGATCACCTTGAAAGGCGTTGACCATAAAATACCAATATTGTTCAGCCACAGGACGGTCTAGTCCAAGATCACGAATTACACGCTCAATCTCAAGTTGATCGGCTTCAGGGTTGATCAACATATCAACCGGATCGCCAACAAGGTTAACGCCAACAAATACGATCAATGACATCACAAGTAATACAATGATGCTTTGCAAAGACCGTCTTAAAATAAAGGCTGTCATTTAGTCACCGAGCGTGTCAAAGGCAACCTCACCTACCCAGACTATAAATAAAAGGTAGGTGAGGTCGCTTGTTTAAGAAGAATTAGGTGCTGTTCCTAATTTGCGCTAAGCCCCATTACGATTGTGCGTTCATCTGTGCGTGGCTGATATTTGAAGCCAGCTTTTGCTGCCCAGGTATTCACCTGATAATGCATTGGAATCACACCGTAATTTTCACCAACAGCCTTTTCTGTTGCGGCGGCAAGCAATTTACCCCGCGCATCAGCGTCAACTGTTGCTAGTGCTTTTTGAACAAGTGTATCAACCGCAGGGTCCGAATGACGACCACGGTTTGCCGCACCCATTCCCTTTGACTTGTCATAGGTATGAAGCAGAGCTTTTAGTGGTGATGATGCTTCACCAGATCCAGCACCCCATCCAAGCAGCATGAAGCTAAATTCAGGTGATTTGTCTGGTCCACCACGCGATGCGCGACCAAAGTAAACTGCCTTTGTCATAGTCTCAACACTGGCCTCAATACCAACACGGTTTAACATCTGTGCCAAAGCTTCGGCTATTTTGGCGTCGTTGATGTAACGGTCATTTGGTCCATGAATGACCATCTTAAAGCCATCTGCATAACCAGCTTCAGCCATCAGCTTTTTTGCCATTTTTGGATCATACGGATCAGGTTTCATATTCGGTGAAACACCATGAAACCCTGCTGGCAACAATTGCCCTGCCGGTACGGCAATACCTTCCATGACGCGCTCAACAATGGCATCACGGTTGATTGACAAGGAAATGGCCTTACGCACTCGAGCATCCATCAACGGGTTTTTGATTGGGCCACCATCTTTTGCTTTGATGTGAGGAGAGTCTTCGCGGAACTGATCCATATGCAAATAGATAACCCGGTTTGATGGGCCGCTGCTGAGCTGAACAGATTTATCCTTTTTCAGCCTGGCCACATCTAGGGGTGGCACATTATCAATAAAATCGACATCGCCGGCTAATAGAGCGGAAATTCGCGCGGGACCGGATTTGATTGGCTTGAAAGTCACTTTGTCAAATGCCGCTTTTGTGCCGTGATAATCGTCATAACGCTGAAGAACAACACGGTCGCCCGGCACCCATTCAACAAATTTGTAAGGGCCGGTGCCAATGGTTGCTTTGCCGCTATTATAATCTTCGGTTTTGGCGCCCTTGCCCGCCTTTGCTGAGATTATTTTTACTGTAGTCATGTCATTTGGCATCAACGGATACGGTTTTGCCGTTTTGATATGAATTGTGTGGTCATCAATTTTTGAGAAGGTCTTGCCTTTGAGATAGGTCACAAAGCTTGATGGTGAGTTAGGCACATTCTGCGCCCGCTCAGCAGTAAACAGAACATCATCGGCGGTAAATGCGCTGCCATCATGCCATTTGACGCCCTGGCGGAGCTTGAATTCCCAAGTTGTTTCATCAACTGGTTTCCAAGAAACTGCTAGATCTGGAAAATGTTGTTGGTTCTCGTCACTACCTACTAAAGCTCCAAAAATATGCGTTGCAAATCCGTTATTTGGACCAAGGTTGTGGTAATGCGGGTCAATCGAGCTTGGCTCTGACTGCAAGCCAACGCGTAGTTCAGCTGCATTGGCTGCGAATGACAAGCCAATTGCCGCAACGCTCATCGTAATTATGTGTTTAAGTTTCATGTATCTCTCCCTTTTTGCTGACGTTTTTTAGATCCAAACGGCGCTAAAAACAATCGACGGAAAGCTTGCTCAATATTAACTCGCGCGTCAATCCATTCTTGGAGACATTGTCCTGTTATATTGTTAATTATTTGTCTACATATGAAATCAGCGATTAATCTCATTGTGAGTGGAAATAACTATGAAAGAAAATCAGAGGTTTGTTGATTTTTTGCCTCCTTTGTCCATGTTTTGCAACCAAACCAGTGGAAGATTGACGTCTTATCGGATTTACAAGCCTGTTGATGGTAGCCAGTCGACGCCAGTGCTAGTGTTTCTACATGGTTTTAATGGCAGTAGTAAAAGCTGGGCCTATCAATTTGCACATTTTACTAATCATACGGTGATTGCGATTGACGCACCTGGGTTTGGTGGGTCGCAGGTTATCGAGGGTGGTATGGTTGCAATTGCTGATGAAGTTGCCGCTGTGATTACTAGTCTTGTCAATGGCGAGGCTGTTATTATTGGCCATTCAATGGGCGGTATGCTGGCACAGGTATTGGGCGCAACCCATCCAGACATTTGCCAAGCGATCATTCTGTCATGCACTCATAAAGGGCGCGCCCAACCGGCAGGAACGCCTCTTGATGCGGCAGTAATTGAGCGTATTGAGCAGCGCAAGATGATGGATGACGCCACATATGGCGCGCTTCGTGTTAGCAAGATGCTACCCGGCGATATCGATCCTGGAATTGCTGAGTTTCTGGCTATGGTCGCTGGAGATATCAGGGTTGAGGGCATAGACTCTGGTGGCCGTGCAATGCATCATCTTGATACAACTAACCTGCTGCCAAAAATCACAGCGCCAGTAGCAATTTTTAGTGGCGCAAATGATATTGTTGTAAAACCGGCTGCGGCTGCTGCGTTGAAAGCTGCTTTGCCTCTAGCACGGCATTGGTTGATAAGGGGCGTTGGTCATGCGCCGTATTGCGAAGATGCTGCTAGTTTCAATAGCGCCATTGAACAGTTTCTTGATTATGTTTCAGCGGTTTAAAAAACTGGCATGGTGAAACAAATGAACGCATTCACATTACGGCCATTTGTCATTTATTTTTTGACAAACACATTGTCACTGCTTGGCACATGGATTCAAAAAGTGGGTCTTGGCTGGCTGACGTGGCAGATTACCGAATCCACTTTCTGGACAAGTTTTGTGTCCATTGCTTTGATGGCACCAGTTGGCATCATTGGGCCATTTATTGCTGTTTATGCCGAAAGCTGGGATATGCGGCGCGCCTTTCTGATTACAAAAATCCTGATGATGCTTGTCAGTTTTGTGATCTTTGCCCTGCAATTTTTTGACCTGCATAATCTGCATAGTTTGATTATAACATCTCTTGCCCTTGGCCTGCTCAGTGCTGTTCATCACCCGATCCGGCTGGTGTTTATCTCGATTGTGGTGCCGCGCCCTTACCTTGCCAGTGCCATTGGGTTGAATTCGGTTTCATGGAACATGTCACGCGTTGTGGGCCCGGGGCTGTCCGGCTTTGCGATTGCGATCCTTGGCCTTGCAACCACATTTGGGATTGCGTTTATTCTTTATGCGCCGCTGATCGTGGCCTTGGCGCTATTGCCACTTGAACCACGTGCCAAGGCAAAGCCAAATGCCGACCGGTTTTTTCAAAAGATGCGAGATGGCGGCAAGGTGGCTTTACAAACACCAATTATTTTTACCGCCCTATGTATGGTGGCGTTGAATAGCTTTCTGGTTCGCGGTGTTTTGGAAATTCAGCCTGCGATCATTGGCCAGATTCTTGGCGGCGAAAGTCAGGCCTTGGCGACAGCTACGGCCGCTGCTGGTGTTGGCGCTTTGCTGTCGTCAGGCTGGATTGGGCTTGGCAAATTGTCACCAGATTTTATCCAGCGTTGCTTATGGCCAATGCTTGCCATCGGCATTATCGGAACGGCCTGTCTAAATCTGACAAGCACGATCATTCCGATGAGTTTGATTTTTGTGCTAACCGGCTTCACCGCCACGGTTGCGGGCATTGGTGCACAGACATTAATCCAGCTTAAGGTGGAAGAAGATTACCGTGCACGGGTTATGACTTGGTGGTCGAGTGTTTCGTTTGGTAGCCTAACAGTTGGCGGGATCCTCATCGGATTTTTTGGTGACCTGATGCCCATTGGAGATGGGATTCTCTTGGTAATGATACCAGGAGGGTTGCTCGCCATTTTGGCTCTGGTCAAATTGCCGTTGTCGCGCTCGACAGCCTGACATGCTAACACCTCTTCGCCGGTTGCCGGTGCAGCAAATAGCAATGGTAAAATCTTTAGGAGCAAGCCATGTTTGAACGTATGATTGACGCGTACGACGGGTGTGAAAGCGATTGCAAATCCATTAGCCGGCGGGCAATTGAGGTGCTTTAGGCAGCACATAATTATCAGGGAGATACGGCGGTTGAGGAAAAGTGATCCAGTTTCAATCTGGGATATTACCGCAGCTGAAACTGAGCCAAATCAAACTAGTGCCGTTGGGGGGAAGGTTGATGTCGCTATTGTTGGTGGTGGGTTTACCGGCCTTTCAACCGCTTTGCATTGTGCCGAAAAAGGCCTTTCATGTCATGTTATCGAAGCTAATCATGTTGGGTTTGGCGGGTCAGGACGCAATGTTGGGCTGGTGAACGCTGCAGCTTGGCTACCGCCACAGGATGTTCTCAAAATACTGGGTGAAGATTATGGCAGCCGATTCATAAATCGGTTTAGTAGTGCGCCAGAGTATGTATTCTCTCTGATTGAAAAGTACCAGATTCAATGCAACCCAACCCGAACTGGAACGATTCATGCTGCGGATGGGCCAGCCGGGCTTGATGATTTGATTGCGCGCAAGGCAGCATGGGATAGGCTTGGTGAGCCGGTTGATTTGTTGTCGCGTGATGAGGCAGCATCACATATTGGCAGTACGGCTTTTTATGGAGCTCTTCTTGATCACCGTGCTGGAACTATTAATCCCATGGGCTATTGCCGTGGTCTTGCCCGAGCGGCGCTTGCGGCTGGTGCTTTAATGAGTGCGGGTACGACCGTGAAAGAATTAAAGCACGAGGCTGGTCTATGGCAGGTGGTTACAAACAAGGGTGCGCTGATGGCGCGTCATGTTATTCTAGGAACCAATGCCTACACTGATGAATTATGGCCCGGGCTAAAACATAGCTTTACTATGATTCATTATTTTCAACTTGCCACAAGCCGGATGAGTGATCGGATTCAACATATTTTGCCATATCGACAGGGGCTATGGGATACCGGAAAAATAATGTTAAGCCTTCGACGCGACCATACGGACCGGCTGATTATAGGCTCGATGGGACATTTGATGGGTTCGCATCATGGTGGAATCTCATACCGATGG
>JABJBD010000069.1 GCA_018668795.1 Candidatus Puniceispirillum sp.
ATAGATGTCCTAGTCACTTTCTAAATCACGTTGCATATAAACGACGTCAACCATCCTGTTGAATTTATACCCGATTTTTTGTGCCGTACCAATGTGTATGAAGCCAAGTGCCTTATGCAGATTTATTGATCCGTGATTATCGGAACCACCAATTACGGCCATCATCTGTTTATATCCAAGGCGCTGGGCGTGATCGATTATTGAGGCCAGTAAAGCCTTGCCAATGCCCTTGCTCAAATGATCTGGATGCACATAGATGCTGTCTTCGACCGTATGGTTATAAGCTACACGTGGTTTATGAGGTCCAGCATAGGCAAATCCCATAATATGATCGTCAGCATTGACAGCGACCAATGTCGGATAATGTTTGATCTGTAATTGAGTGAACCGAGACGTCATGTCTTCGATAGAGGGGGCAATGGTCTCAAAGCTAGCGGTGCTGGTTTCTACGTGATGTCCATAAATAGCTGTAACGTCTGCCATATCATCAATAGACAAAGCACGAATATTGCCAATATGATTTCGCGAGCCAGAAATTACAGATTTATCAGACATTGAAAGATCATATATACTGGACAAGTGACGGTAAAGATCGTTATGACAGCCTCAGTGGTTCCGTAGCTCAACTGGATAGAGCAGCTCACTTCTAATGAGCAGGTTGGGGGTTCGAGTCCTCCCGGAATCGCCATTTTTGGGATGTATGCGTTCATATATTTGAATGCGGGTTTTACCATTTACTGATCGTTTCTTTATGCTTCATCTCGTAACGCACCCTGATTATGATATTCCCCTAGCCGAGGGGCATCGGTTTCCAGCCAGCAAGTTTACCCGTCTAATAAGCCATCTTGAATCTGCAGGCGTTCTGTCAGAATTCACCCAGGTAAATCCAACCCCAGCCAGCGTTGCGGCTGTTTCAAGCATTCATGATCCGGACTACGTCACTTCAATCAGTAATGGTACGATTGCGTCAGATGCTCTGCGTGTACTTGGCTTTGAATGGAGTGAGGCTTTGGCGAGACGTTCTTTTCTGGCTCCCAATGGCACGTTGATGACGGCGAAGTTGGCGCTTGAACATGGGCTTGCATGTCATGCTGCCGGTGGTACGCATCACGCGCATTATGGCCATGGGGCTGGTTTTTGTGTGTTTAATGACATTGCTTTTGCCGCGGTCAATTTACTAGATGAGCCGGATATAAATCGGGTGCTGATACTTGATTGCGATGTGCATCAAGGTGATGGCACCGCGCGGATGCTGACGCATGAGGAACGAGCCGTAACCGTATCATTGCATTGCGCTAGAAATTATCCTGCGCGTAAGGCAATAAGTGACTTTGATGTCGAGCTTGACTCTGGCCTCGATAATGACGGTTACCTTGCTATCCTTGGTGATACATTGTCAAAACTGGCAAACATTATGCGCCCAGATATTGTCATTTATGATGCGGGCGTTGATGTCCATATAGATGACCGACTTGGCTATCTTAATATTACTGATGATGGTCTGCGCGCCAGAGACGATATGGTTCTGAAACATTTTCTGTCACAAGATATTCCTGTGGCCACGGTCATAGGCGGTGGTTATGACAAGGATGAAGCCGCACTTATGAACCGCCATGCGCATATTTTCAAAGCAAGCGTTGATGCCTATGCGCGATATTGCTGTTAGCCGAAATGCTTTTAGCACTATGTCAGTTCGTCTGGTCAGATGCCCAACGAACTGTAGCTAGAAGACACACGCTGAACAGCAATTTTCATGGCTGCTGTGCGTAAATCAGGGATTTCAGGATTGGCATTCCATTCAGCGCTGATGTCTATATAGGCTTGCCGCATTGTATCTTCCAGGCCAGAGCGCACCAGATCAAGCTCGGTCGCTCCTGTCAGGGCACGATCACGCAAATCATCAGGAAAAGGCTTGCCAGTCATCATTTCAACACCGCTGATAATGGCATTAAAATGGTTTTCGCTTTGCCGACGCTGCAGGCGACCAAACCGAATACGTGTCAGATTTTTGATCCATTCAAAGTAGCTAACCGTGACACCGCCAGCATTTGCATATAGATCAGGAATTACAACGATGCCGCGGTCACGGATTATGGCATCGCCTTTGGCAGAAATGGGACCATTTGCGGCCTCAATAATCAGGGGCGTTTTTATATTCGGGGCATTATCCTCGGTAATCACAAGTTCCATTGCCGCAGGTATCAGGATATCAGCATCAGCTTCCAGCATCTCAATGCCACTTTTTACGAAGCCGTCAAAGCCCTCAACAGTCCCATTTTTCATGATATGAGCGCGCAACGCCGTAATATCGATACCGTTTTCATTGACGATGGCACCGCCACGTTCCAGAACATGGGTAATCAATGCACCGTCTTCCGTACTTAGAAACAAGGCGGCGTGATAACCAACATTACCAAGACCCTGGATGATGATGCGTTTGCCTTTGAGATTACCGGATAGGCCAGTCTTTTCAACATCGATTTTATGGCGGAAAAACTCTTGCAAGCCATATTGAACACCGCGGCCAGTTGCCTCGGTGCGGCCAGCTATACCACCCTTGCCAGCCGGTTTACCCGTAACGCAGGCCCAGGCATGTAAATCAGTGGGATTGAGGCGCTTATATTCATCAGCCATCCACGCCATTTCACGTTCACCAGTTCCAACATCAGGAGCCGGGACATTCTGTGACGGGTGGATAAGATCACGTTTAGCCAGCTCCTGAGTAAAGCGCCGGGTGATGCGTTCAAGTTCTGTTTCATTCCAGTCGGACGGATTTATGATTAAGCCGCCCTTTGAACCGCCAAATGGTATTTCCATGAGAGCGCATTTATATGTCATGAGGGAAGCTAGTGCCTCGACTTCTTCCTGTGACACATGTTCGTTAAATCGAATGCCGCCTTTTACTGGTTCAAAATGTTCAGAATGCACTGAACGATATCCGGTGAAAGTATGAAGCGATCCACGCAAACGGACGCCAAATCGGACTACATAAGTGGAATTGGTTATCATTATTTTATGGGCCAATCCATCATCCAAATCCAGAAATGACGCTGCCTTTTTAAAATTATCCTCGATGGATCTAAGAAATTCATTGTCACTCATAATAGTCTACCTGTTTAGATGATGTTGAACGATAAGATGTACAAACAGCAACCGTTTCATCAGAACATGACATGACATGAGTTAGAAAACAATTTACCTTTTCAACAAGCAAACAGTCCCAGAATTATGACGTTCTTCTGGGACTGTTTGCTTTAGTTGGATTACAAGCATAATGCGTGAATGCGTTATTCTTTGGCTTTTAAATTTTCACGCATAGCATCTCTGATGAGCGCCTTAAGCAAGGAAATGCCCATCAAAGCCATCACAAAGGAAAATGGCAAGGCACCAATGATCATCGCTGTGTTGATGGCTGACAAACCACCTGCCAGAAGCAAAACGGCGATAACCAGTGTTAATGCTGCACCCCATGTAATGATATGGACATTGCCTTTTTGTGAGGCATCACCCCCGGCGGCAATCGTATTAATGATCAAAACAGCCGAGTCCGCCGATGTAACGAGAAAGGTCAGTAGCAAAACAACAATCACAACGGACATTGCTGTTGCCAGTGCAGGTGAAAGCATAATGTTTATCATCTCAAATAACTGTGATGAAATGCCTGCTTCCATGATTTGGCCACCAGCAATCCCTCTGAGTTCGAGATCAATGGCTGTACCACCGACAAAGGTAAACCATACAAAACACATTGTAGCAGGGACGATCATGGCACCTAGCACATATTCGCGAATGCTTCTGCCCCGGGATATGCGTGCCAGAAACAACCCAACAAAAGGCGCAAAGGCGATCCACCATGCCCAATAAAAGATAGTCCATCCACCTTGCCAATCAGCAAGTTTCTGGCTCACTTCGCTACCGTCATTGCTCCAGACTTCTAGCGACATGCGCGGAAAGGCAAGAAGATAGTCATAAAGACCCAGGAAAAAGGATTTAAACACAAATAATGTTGATCCGAACAAAATGAAGAACAGCAGAATAAACAAGGACAGACCCATATTTATGTTGGAGAGCCATTTAATGCCGCGACCAACGCCCGACATCGCAGACAGAGTCGATGCCCCCATCACAACAAGCAGTGACAAAATCATGGCGGTTTTGGTTGGTGCCCCTTCGGCATTCATCATCCACGTCGCACCAGTAATGTTGAACATACCCGATGAAAATTGAGACACACCGTAACCAATTGTGACGGAAACGCCCAATATCGTTGCGATAACTGAAACAATATCTACAGCATGACCAAGTGGCCCAGACAGTTTTTTGCCAAGCAATGGGGTTAAACCAGAACGTATGGTCAGTGGCAGACCACGTGAATAGCTGAAAAAGGCAAGAGCAAGGCCCACCAAGGCATAGCACGCCCATGCAGACAGCCCCCAATGAAGAAATGACCATTGGAAAGCTGGCCTTACATTTTCAGCCGTTACGGCCGCAACTGTGCCACGGATTATATCGGGATTGTTGGAAAAGTGGTAGATCGGTTCAGCCGTTGCATAGGTCAGCATACCGATGCCAATGCCAGCGCCGAACATCATTGAAAACCATGAAAAACGCGAAAATTCAGGTTTTTCGTTAGGCTTGCCAAGATGAATTGAACCAGTACGTGGCCATAATGCCAGAATGAAGCAGACGACAACATAGAACGCCACAACATACATATACCAGTGACCAAAATGTGCGAGTAGAAAACCGTTGAACTGGCTTAAGAGTACGCCTGCTTGTTCAGAAAAAACGGCAGCCCATAAAATTAAAGCACCGATGAGAGTTTTAGAACCAATCGTAACGGCACGGTTAAAGCCTTGGTAAAAACCAAAATCAGCTTTATTAATAGGAAGATCGGTCAGGGGAGGGTGAATAGACATTTATTTCTCCTAGCGAGTGAATTGAGGAAAAACTGTCTTGATTACCTTTGACTTAGTTCAAGCTAGTCATAATTTTGACATAAGAGCAAGAATTGTTTGCATGATTTTAGCGGCTATATAAAGAATCGTGTTTAATGCGATGGCAACAATCGATAAAATTAATATTACGCTAAAATTAATTAAATTTAATGCACATGCCCCTAACCAATGCTCAGAAACAATTTAGAGCAAAATTTTTATTATGTTTGTTTCAGCATCAGGTAAAAAATTGACTTTACACTTTCCTTATAGTTTCGATTCAGTATAAGTATAGCAATGTTCGTAGATGGTTCAAATTCATCACGAATACAAACAATAAACTTAAGCAGGGAACAAACTCATGAAAAAGTTTTATTTTGCATTTGCTGGTCTTGCGGCTGCTGCTCTCGTTAGTACAGCACAGGCTGGTACGCTAGAAGACGTTAAGTCTCGTGACGAAGTGAAATGTGTATTTAGCACCGGTCTGGCCGGGTTCGCTTTTCCAGATGACAAAGGTAACTGGACTGGTTTCGACGTAGATTTCTGTCGTGCCACAGCTGCTGCTGTCCTTGGTGACGCACAAAAGATCGGTCCTGTACCGGCAACAACTCAGAACCGTTTTACCGTATTGAATGCGGGTGAAGCTGATGTTCTGTGGCGTAACACAACAATCACATTCAGCCGTGACGTTGGCGTTAAGCTTACATTCCTGGGCGTCAACTATTACGACGGTCAAGGTTTTATGGCTAAGAAGTCATTGGGGATTAATTCTGCTCTTGAGCTTGATGGTGCATCTGTATGTATCCAGACAGGAACAACAACTGAGCTGAACCTTGCTGACTATTTCCGTTCTAACAACATGACCTATGAAGCTGTTCCAGTTGCTGACTCAGCTGAAGCACGTGAATGCTATTCTTCTGGTCGTGGTGACGTTCTGACAACTGATGCGTCTGCACTGTCTTCACAGCGCGCTGCAATGGAAAATCCAGACGATCACATGGTTCTGCCTGAGATTATCTCTAAAGAGCCGCTTGGACCAGCAGTACGTCAGGGTGACGACGAGTGGGCCGATATTGTTCGTTGGGTTCTGTATGCAACAATCACAGCTGAAGAGCTGGGCATTACACAGGCTAACGTTAACACAATCGGTAGCACAACCAACAACCCTGAAATCAAGCGTTTCCTGGGTCTTGAAGCCAACCTTGGACCAGAACTTGGTCTGAGTGCTGACTGGGCAAAGAACATCATTGCTCAGGTTGGTAACTATGGCGAAATCTTTGAGCGCAACATCGGTGTGAACACACCACTAGGTATTGGCCGTGGTGTTAATGCACTATGGACAGGTGGTGGTCTTCAGTACTCACCACCGTTCCGCTAGGATCTGGATATAAGAATAAGCACCGCGGGGCGACCCGCGGTGTTTTATTATAAAAAACTTTTATTTAGTAAATTTTGGAAAACCGCATGAACAATAATAGTGTCTCGGATTTCAACCTGCGCCGATTGTTTTACAATCAGGAAGTTCGATCTGTTGGTATCCAGATACTGACTCTTGCAGTGATCTGTTATCTTGTTTTTTCCATCGGCCAGAACGTGCTTGTCAACCTTGCAGCAATTGGCAAGGATATTAGCTTTAATTTTCTTTGGGTGCCTGCTGGTTACGATATTACGTTCCAGCCATTTGTTGATTATGGCCCCACTAATACACATTTCCGCGCAGCCATGGTTGGGCTTTCCAATACATTGCTTGTTGCCGTAACGGGTATTGTACTGGCTACAATTCTTGGTTTTATATTGGGTGTGATGCGACTGTCACAAAATTTCCTAGTCAGTAAATTATCCCAGATTTTCGTTGAATTTACGCGAAATGTTCCAGTCTTGCTTCATATTTTCTTTATCTACGGTGTGATTATCAATCTTTTGCCTGTACCAAAGAAGGCTGAATCGATTGGCGGTGTTTTCTTTCTTACCAACCGCGGTATCTTTGCACCTGCGCCCACTCTGGAACAAGGTTATGAAGCCGTTGTTGGTGCCTTTATTGTAGCTCTTATAGGTTGTTACGCATTAGCCAAATGGGCAAAAAAGAGACAAATGAAAACGGGGCAAATTTTTCCAGTTTTCCTGACGTCTCTGGGTTTAATCATTGCCTTGCCATTGCTTGCCAACGTTGTCGTTGGCGGCGCTATTGGTGTTGAAATTCCAAAGTTGAAGGGCTTTAATTTTAAAGGTGGATTGATTTTACGCCCCGAATATGTAGCACTGTGGTTTGCGCTGTCCTATTATACAGCGAGTTTTATCGCTGAGATCGTACGTGGTGGTATTCTTGCCATTCATAAAGGACAAAAAGAA
>JABJBD010000061.1 GCA_018668795.1 Candidatus Puniceispirillum sp.
CTGGCACAGGAATTTCTGGTCGATGATCAGCCAGGCATCCAGGATCCGATTGGCATGTCCGGTGTGCGGCTTGAAGCGGACGTCCACATCGTAACGGGTGCGGTGACCAGCGCGCAGAATATCTGCAAGAGCATGGAATGGTTGACAGTGTTGTGGCTCGAAGTGATCAAAGCACTTATATTGGTCGAATCCTTGACTTCCTGATGGGAAATAGCAAGGCGGCTTAATGACCGGTATTCATCCTTTTGAATCTGCATCCAGCCAGACTGGTGGCGAGTGTGCGCATGATGCGTTGCGCGCGCAACATGCACTTGACCGGCTTGCCGAACTGCATCCAAAGCTTATTGATCTGGGGCTTGATCGAACCTTTGCGCTTTTAAAGCGACTGGGCAATCCACATCAGGCATTACCACCCACAATTCACGTGTCAGGCACAAATGGCAAAGGGTCAGTCATTGCCAATATGCGCGCAATGGCCGAAGGATGCGGGTTACGCGTTCATGTCTATAGCTCACCGCATCTATGCCGATTTAACGAACGTATCCGACTGGCAGGCGCATTAATCAGCGACGGCGCGCTAGCTGATCTTCTAGAGGAAGTCGAAGCCGTCAATGGCACTAATGAAGTCACCTTTTTTGAAGTAACAACCGCCGCCGCCATGCTGGCCTTTTCACGTAGTGATGCAGATTTGTTATTATTGGAAACGGGGCTTGGCGGCACCCTTGATTCGACCAATGTTCTGGATGCACCGTTGGCGACAATCATCACGCCTATTGCACGCGACCATGAGCATTTTCTGGGCAAAGATCTGGCAACAATCGCCTCGCAAAAGGCAGGCATCATGCGCAGCAACACGCCTTGTTTCAGCGCCCAACAAGAGGCAATTGTGGCGCATGAAATTGTCGCGCATGCTTCTGGCATTGGTGCACAGCTTTACAGCGCGGCAATCGATTTCAATGGGCGTCAGACCGCTGATGGGCGCATAACACTTGCCTTTGACAATACGCACCTGTCTGAAACCGAACTGTCACTGCCAAAACCCAGCTTGCTAGGCGCGCATCAGATTGATAATGCCAGCCTTGCCGCCGCCGCACTTATTCATGCGCTTGGTTCCAGTCATAATCTGGCACCCGAGACCATTATTGCCGGGCTTGGCAATGCCACATGGCCAGGTCGGATACAGAAACTGGATAAGGGTGACCTAACCGCCCTTTTGCCAGATCAGTCAATTTGGCTAGACGGTGCCCATAATGCACATGGGGCAAAAGCACTGGCAGCCGCGCTTCCCGAAATTCATGATGGCCAATGGACAGTCATTTGTGGCGCGTTAAACACACGTGATCCAAGCGAATTTTTGGCACCCATAAGTAGCATTGCTGGACATGTCTATACGTTGACTATCCCTGATCAGCCTGCATCTCTTACAGCCAACGAACTAGCTGCTTCGGCATTATCTATAGAGCTTGCCGCATCACCTGTGGGTTCGATACAGGAAGCCTTAACGCACGCTGATACCAACCAGCCTGTTATTATTTGTGGATCGCTGTATCTGGCAGGGCATATTCTAAAAGAAAATAAAACGCTACCCGTTTGACACAAGTAGCGCTTCAAATATCTGGAGCCGACCAGATATGGATTATGATGTTGGGCCAAGAGCCCCAATGTTAAATCGATTGATCAATCCAGTTTTCGAGTTGCGACTTTGGCAAAGCACCAACTTTTTCAGCAACAACAGCGCCATCTTTAAAAATTAACAAAGTTGGAATGCCGCGTACATTATATTGCTGTGGGGTAAGCGGATTTTCATCAATATTCAGTTTTACGATTGAAAGGCTATCACCTTTAGTTTCAGATATTTCCTCAAGCGCAGGGCCAATCGCCTTGCATGGACCACACCATTCTGCCCAGAAGTCAACAAGCACTGGTTTATCAGCTTGTAAAACCTGCGTCGAGAAATCACTATCAGTTGTCTTTGTTGTCGCCATTATGGTTTTCCTACCTTGTTTACCTTGCTAAGTGAATTAATTATAAGCTGGTTTCAATCTCACCAAAAACACGCCCGAGCGCCGCAGCGCGCATTGTATCGGTTATTTCCTGAAGCCTAGCTGTTTCGGTCCAAATGAGCCAGCACACAATTGGCTTGTCAGGAAAAATTTCTGCAATCAAAGCCGCGTAAAGTGCCATTTGACGTTGATAGGCTTCGGGAGGCTCAACATCTTGCATAATTCCAGTTTTAAAATCAGCAAGAATGACGATGTCATCACCAACGTAAAGTCGGTCAATCTGCCCAGACACACCCCGATCACGCACCATGCCAGTCACAGGCACCTCGGCAAGCGCATCAGCGCCAAACAGATCGACAAAGCGCGGATCATTCAAAATTACAAAAACCTCACTTTTAAGCTGTTCTCCTTGATCAGGTGTCAACATGTCAACCGCCGCGATCATTCGTTCTGCAACAGCATGACGCTGATCCTGAGGCATTACTGGCAAGACCTCGAATAAACGGTGTGCAAGCCGTCCGCGTGCAAGAGCTACAGCTTGGCTTCTGCTATCTATCATCCCAAATCCCAATGGATGCGCCGCATAAAGATTGGCTGGTTCCGATGGTCGCAATGGACGACTATCAGGCGGCAAGTCGGGTGCTGGTTGGTGCAACCAGCTGGTATCAGTTGGTTCTCTTGCCATAGCTGGAACATGTGTTTGTGCGTCGCCATCAGGCTTTGAACAGGATGCGGGTTCAGACTCAGATACAGTTTCAGAGACAGTCTCAACAATATGACGCAAGACGCCACCCTCATCTTCAATGACATCCGGATGTGCTGCTAAATATGCCTTTATCCTGCTATAGGGACTATTTTCAAGCCACCGTGAATTCTGTTTTTCCCATCCTCCTATTACCAGCCCATCGCGTGCACGCGTCAAAGCCACGTACAGCAAGCGGTTATCTTCTTCGGCACGTAAATCACTTGTTTTCTGGCGCGCCGCTTCAAGAAAGGGAGGCCGCAAACGACTGCCTGCTTCCCAATAGACAAACTGTTTATCTTCACCTGTTGTCAGCGATGAATGGGGCGCGCTATGCCGCAACATATCAGGCAAAATTACAATAGGTGCTTCAAGCCCCTTGGCACCATGAATAGTCATGACGCGCACTTCATCCACATTACCAGCATCCATATCGCGTTTTACTTCACCGCCACCAGCGCGTACTGCTGCCAGAAAGGCCGTAAGAGAAACCCCGCCAGATTCGCCATAGCTTTGTGCAACTGCCAGAAAATGATCAAGTGCCTCATCAACCGACGAGCCAAGGCGCGCACGAAATTTATCACGGCCACCATCAACAAGAACATTACTGTAGAAAGAGAAAACTGACCCCCTATCGACCATGTTACACCACTGTTCAAGACGGTCGGCAATATGGCCAAGCGATTTATTACTGCCCAGATAGCGCATGAGTTGATGAAATAAACTGTGCGATCCCCGGTCATGGGCAAGATCAAACAGTTGGTCTTCACTGATGCCAAACAAAGGTGATTTCAGGACCGCAGCAAGTTGCAAATCATCGTCAGGCAAAAGCGCAACATCACCCAAGGCCAGTAAATCCTGAATTTCAATTTGATCCACAAGCCGCATGCGGTCAGCACCCGCAACAGCAACCCCTTGTTCTTGAAGTGCAACCAACACCTGTTCAAAAAAAACATCGCGCTTACGCAACAAAATAAGAATGTCACCTGCCCTGACCGTTTTTGATCCATGATCAGCGTCAGATGATGGCAAAGGCCGGATCCCAATCCATGATTTTAGTGTTTGCGCCAGATGGCTTGCCGCTATGGCCGAGGCGCTTTGCATTGAGGATATGTCAGCAGGTACAAAACCCTCTATCTTTTCATCAGCAACAAGCGCGTCGATAAGAGGCCAGACTTCGACAAACCCACCTTTATTAAGGCGTGCCAAATCATGGCTGACAAAATCCTGAATACCATCAAGATCAGGGATCAAACCATTGACAAGACCAAGTATAGGTGACGTTGATCTGAACGATACTGACAAGGATAAAGTGCGAAAATCAATCCCAGCAGAATCAGCTTTATCACGCAACAATGCCCGGTTTTGGCCAAGCACTTTCGGGTCTGCACCTTGAAACGAATAGATCGACTGCTTGAAATCACCAACCGCAAAGACACTCCGTGGCAGGCTACCCCCCTTTCCAACCTCTGCGTAATCCGCATTGACAGCTACAGGCATATCACTGCCATCAAAAAATGACTCAACAAGACGACTTAACAAAGTCCATTGTGCAGGGCTTGTATCCTGGGCCTCATCAACAAGAACATGATCAATGCCGTTATCAAGTTTCCACGCGACCCATTGTGAAGCCTCGCTTTGTTCAAGAAGCCGATTGGTGACGGTGATAAGATCATCGTAATCTAGCAGACCACGGCTTTCTTTTAAACGCTGATAGTGACGCTGAAACGCGGCACCATATATGTATATTGCCTCGGTTAACTCACGGCATCGATCCGTTGCTGTCATGTGCAAAATTGGGATCAATATATTTATGACAGCAAGTTGAACATCAACAACAGGTGGATATTCGGCACGAACGGCAGCATTAGATAGGCTGCGTTCTGAACGGGGGCCATTTGCCGTAAACAGCGCGTCAACTAGCACATCTAGTCTGGTTATACGCATATCGCTATCAAGTGCCAGCCATGCAAAAAAAGCCGCGCCACGTTCACGTTGAGATTCCGTTTTGGCATTTTGCAAGGTCGCCGCCGCCGCACGCAATGCCTCAACATCAATGTTTGCCAGTGTATCTGCAATTTGCTGTTCAACAAAATCAGCATTCGGCACGCCAAGATCATCCCTAAAATGCACCTGTAATTGCGATATTATATCGTCATCATCCAGATTGGGCACTTGTCGCAAAAACTCAGCAAGAATTTCGGTTGCCTGGTCTTCAGAACTTTGATTGGCAATAGTTGCCACAGCCATTTGGACTTTGGATTCCAAGCTGTTCATCACCGCAACTTTGGCGATAGATTTCAGACGACCTTGCTCGGCGTCATCTGCCAGACTCGCATTGGGAGCAATACCTGCTTCAATCGGAAAACGGCGCAAAATTGACTGACAGAATGAATGAACGGTTTCAACGCGAGGACCACTGTCGTTATCCAGTATCTTGGCAAACAACATACGCGCCAGACGGATATTCGCCTGTGTTGGCGCCATGATTCCCATTGATTGCAAATCTATGGTCAGATCAGCTGTCGAAATAATTGCCCATTGAGCAAGCCGTGTATAAATACGGTTGCGCATCTCGGCCGCCGCCGCGCGCGTATAGGTGACGCATAAAATGCCATCTGCTGTGGCACCCGACAAAAGCAAACGTAGAACCCTGTCGGTCAGTAATTTCGTTTTACCCGTTCCGGCATTCGCCGAGACAAAGACCGACGCCTGTGGATCGGATGCACGCGCCTGTTCGACACTGGCACGCTGAATGAGATCATTCATCATGCCCCTCCTGTTGCCATTCACTTATCCGTGCAAGATGCCTATAGGGATTATAGGTCAGCTTATATTTGGTATTTGGTTCAGCTGGATAAGCAATGTCAGGATTGTCATAAAGGGTGATAAGCGCCTGCATCATTGCACGCGTATTTTCTGGTGTTATGTCATCAGGTAACACATCATCAATGTCGCCAATCTTGCCTTTCCGACCGCTTAGTTTCCAATATTGCATCTTGGCTATGTCACAGCCTAGCTGATCGTCATAACCGCCATCCCATGCGATTAGCGCTTCGATCAATAACTGCGTGGCGCGACCAGCAGCCACTTTACGCTTTGACGGGGCAATGCCGGTTTTATAGTCAATTATATGCCATGCCCCGTCTTTGGTTTTTTCCAGCCGGTCTGCACGTGCCGATAGTTCAACAGGACCTGCTGGCCCCGTCAATATGGTGCTACCTTTCTGTTCAGCATATATATATGCAAGATCACTCCGGCGTTGCTTTTCGGTCTCTATAATCCAACCTGCAACCATCTCAAACCGAGGCCACCAGAAATACCGGATAGCGGGCGTTGACCACTGGTCAGCAAAATGCGCCTTACCAATAGCCAGTAATGTCGCATAGGCGTTATCAGGCAATGACCCAGATGGAAATGTACGGGTAAAATCAGCAAGCACATTATGAAATAGCGTACCACGCAAAGCCGCATCAGGTGGGCGATCAATATCATCAAGCTGGCGCAGTTTCAGAATCTTTTTGGCGTAAAGCGCGTAAGGATCATTGATCCACATATCAATTTCGGTAGCCGAAAATTTTCGTGGACGCGCGCTTACTGGTGGTTTTGGTGCCGGACGTTTTATACGGTTTGGCACAGTTTTAGGGTTCAAAACATCAAGCCATTCAAACTTGGCATCTCCACGATCAAGCGCTTTGGTTATGCCAAGTGCTGACAAAACAACATCCATCCGTTGTAGCCATCGACTGGGGATTGTAGCGGCATCATTCTGGCGTTGAGCACGAGTGATTGTGACCTTGGGGTTGCAAATCGCCATATAGACATCATGTGCACTTAGGCTTGTACGCCAGTTATGTGGAGGCAAGCCAACTGCTTTGCGCATGTCACTATTCATCCACGGATCACTTTGTGGTTGCGGCGGCCAATTACCTTCGTTGAAGCCCGCAATTATAAGGTGGTCTGCGGTTTGCATTCGTGATTCCACCGCACCCAAAATAGCCAGCCTTGGATGTGATCGCTGGGTAGTATGTATGTTTATATTCTGCATGATTTGCACAAGAGTTTGAGCAAAATCAATAGCATTAACCGCCTGATCGTGCCCATGCTCGACCAGATTTTTCAACAGATCAGCAGCGGCCTTGCCGCCTTGGTTGTCCCACAGATATATAGCACCATCATTCATATCAGCGATTAGTGTTTCGCCGCCTTGTCCGTCAGGCTGCAAGCACATATTTTGTGCCGCCATCATTTCTGCTGTCTGACCCAGACCACGGGCAAGACTTGCCATTGTTGGAGCTGGTGCCTGCCACGCAGTTACAAGGGGGGCAAACGAAGATGTGATATGGGTGGCAACAAAATCCTGCAAGGCTTTATCATCTCCAATGGCAGAGGCGACCCCTTCAAGACCCGGTGCCGGTCGTTGGCCACGAAGAACTAGCTTTTCAATTTGTCTGACTTTGGTGCGGAAATCGGCTTGTGCCATGCCACCTGCCGCACAGGGATGCTTGAGCACGCCAAGCAACGCCAGAGGCGCAAAATTTTCCTGTATCGCCTCGACCAATAACTGCAAAAATGCACCGGCCCGATGGGTAAGAAGGGTGGTTCCCGCAGAGTCATCAATAGTGATTTTCCAACGCGCTAATTCAGCGATTACCGCCTCAGCCAGATGCCGATCAGGCGTGATTAGCGCAGCGGTTTGCTCTGCATGTTCAAGTGTTGCGCGTAAATCAGCCGCAATAAGCCCCGCTTCTGTACGCCGATCGTGGGTTTGGATGACTTGTAGTCCAATTAGAGCATCACGGCCAAGATCAGGTCTATCTTGTGCTAGTTGCCGCCATGTTGCAGTCGTTGGCGCAGGGCGGAACACTTCACGCATCAGATCACGGCGCGCTCGTGTTTCAGGCTCGCTTTTGGGATTGGATACCCAGCTCTGAACATCTGACGGCGCGATTTCCATAAAATACAAAAGCTGTGCAAGTTGAAATTGTGGATGGCCGCTATCTTGGCTAATGGCATCCCATTCAGGTGCCGCACCACTATCCAGCCCAGGCAAAACGACATGGCCATTTGGCAAATTGGATACACACCGAATAAGTTCACGTGTTGCGCTAATCGAACCTGTCGATCCAGCAATAATGATCAGGTTTTCAGGTGGATTTTCATACCACGCTTTTATTCGTGCGCGTATCAGCATGTTGCGCTGATCAACACCATCCATAACATTTTCAGATGTCAGAATAGCTGGCCAGTTATCAATCAAAATAGTCAGAAGTTTAATAATATCCTGCCAATGCGCCGAATAACGTTCTGGTAGCATGTCACGTAATTGATGCGGCTTAGCATCAACATTATAAAGCTGGTCAAGAAGCTGACCCAGGGTATCGGCAAGCATCATAGCTTGAGGATAGGTTGGCGTCTGCCCGCCAAGTTTGAATCCACCCAGTAACTTTGCCAGCATCATTTGACGGCGCAAAGGCGAAATCGCTGGCGGTAAGCCAGCAGTCTCTGTGTCACAATCAAGTTCAGGAAAAATATCGGCTACGTCATCTGCAAGATCACCAATCGGTATCATGCGTGGCAATAATGTTGCCCGACCTTTAGTCACATTCAAAAAGGCACTTCGCAGTGCCTGTGCCGCCCGCTGGGATGGCACCATAACAATAGCACGCGCCATATCAGTTGGGTTAGGCGCCAGCTGAATAACACCCTTGGCAAGCTCTTCTGCAAAGGGTGTTCCAGCTGGAATATTATAGACAGATGACGCGCGCATTCATGCAGTATAAAAGTAAGTGTCTTTAAATGCGAGTGGACATTCAAGATACCCATAGAATAGTGATCAGCCTATGCGTCAGGCTTGTCAAAAAGCTTGGCAAGGGCACTCATTCGATTGTCCCATCTGGCAGGAGCATTAATCTCAACCTGCCGCATCTGGCTATCCAACGCATCACCAACAGGATTGATATGGATCGATAAGCAGCTATCAGGTAGCAATGTTCCAAGCCGTTCAGGCCACTCAATCAAGCATACAGCATCAAGAAACGCATCTTCAATGCCAAGCTCGATAGCGTCTTCGGGTGTATCTATGCGATAGAGATCGAGATGCCATAAAGGGGTGCCATCAGGCATGTCATAGGTCTGAACCAAGGTAAAGGTGGGGCTGGGGATATCCGCCTCATACGGGCAAAGTTTGCTAATCATCGCGCGCGCCAAAGCCGACTTGCCTGCACCAAGCGGACCTTGTAACGCGATCACGTCACCAGCAGCCAACTCTTGAGACAAAAACTGGCCCAACCTTTCGGTTGCGGCCAGATTTTGCACGTCTAGTTTTAAAACAGCCATCAAGCCACCTTACGAAAAGGTCAATAACGATATTGCTCACTTTTGAATGGGCCTTGCTGTCCAACACCAATATAGTCAGCCTGATCAGGCCTTAATGTTGATAGGAACGCGCCAACCTTTTCCAGATGCAAGGCCGCAACTTTTTCATCAAGATGACGAGGCAAAGTGTAAACCTTGTTTTCGTATTTTTCACCTTCGTTCCACAATTCCATTTGCGCTAATACCTGATTGGTGAAACTTGCAGACATCACGAATGATGGATGCCCCGTTGCACAGCCAAGATTTACCAAACGACCTTTAGCCAGCAGAATCATGCGCTTACCATCAGGGAATTCGATTTCATCAACTTGTGGCTTCACTTCTGACCAGACCATATTGTTCAGCGCTGATACCTGAATCTCATTGTCGAAATGGCCAATGTTACAGACGATGGCCCGATCTTTCATTTCACGCATATGATCAACTGTAATGACGTCACGGTTGCCCGTCGCGGTAACAAAAATGTCAGCCTTTGGTGCAGCTTGCTCCATGGTAACAACTTCATAACCTTCCATTGCCGCCTGCAAAGCACAGATCGGATCAACTTCAGTTACCATAACACGAGCACCACCTTGACGAAGTGATGCTGCTGATCCTTTACCAACGTCACCATAGCCAGCAACAACAGCAACTTTGCCTGCCAGCATTACGTCGGTAGCACGGCGAATACCGTCAACCAGAGACTCGCGACAACCATAAAGATTATCAAACTTTGACTTGGTAACCGAGTCATTCACATTGATAGCTGGAAATGGCAAGCCACCTGCCTCGGCTAGTTGATATAGGCGTAGCACACCAGTGGTGGTTTCTTCTGATACACCTTTGATGGCATCATGCTGTTTGGTAAACCAACCTGGGCTGGCGGCCAAACGCTTTTCAAGTTGCGCCTTAAGATATTCTTCTTCCTCGGATGCTGGATGAGCAAGTACCGTTTCGCCTGCCTCAGCGCGGGCACCAAGCAGAATATACATGGTTGCATCACCGCCATCATCAAGGATCATGTTCGCAGTTTCGCCATTCGACCATTGGAATGTACGATCAACATATTCCCAATATTCAGCAAGTGTTTCGCCTTTCTTGGCAAAAACAGGCACACCAGCCTCAGCAATAGCCGCCGCGGCCTGATCCTGTGTTGAATAGATGTTACATGATGACCAACGCACATCAGCACCAAGAGCTACCAAAGTTTCAATCAGCACACCTGTTTGAATGGTCATATGTAAACAGCCTGCAACCCTTGCACCTTTAAGCGGCTGTGACGCGCCAAATTCATCGCGCAATGCCATCAAGCCAGGCATTTCGGTTTCCGCGATCGATAGTTCCTTACGACCCCAATCAGCCAAGCTGATATCAGTGATAATATAGTCCTGCGCCATCAAAACATCCTCTAACTATTGTTTGGGTAGGATGTAACCTAATTGTCGGTTTTTTGAAAGGGGCATGACAGTTTTATTTGCCTTATTACTTTCCTGCATTAATGGCTTTTTGGCTATTAGGATTGGGAATGTAGTTCACGATGCATTGTTGACACATTATGACCATTTTCACCAAGCCAGTGCCGAATATGTTCTGCCGCCCAGACAGATCGGTGTTTGCCGCCTGTACAACCAAATGCAAGTGATATTTGGGGACGGCCCTCTGCCGACATGCGCGCCAGCATAGGCGTTAACATCGCCTTAAAATGCTTTACAACATTTTGCACCGACTTATCCGTCTTTAAAAATGCGTCAATTTCCTCATCTATGCCCGTTTTATCTCGAAGTTCTTCTATCCAATGCGGATTCTGGGCAAACCGCATATCCAAAACAATATCAGCGGTTTCAGGAACCCCATGCCGATAGGAAAAGCTCAGTATTTTGACAGGTATTGGTGTGTTGCTTTCGATATCTAGTGAAATCAGCAACTGACGTCGCAAATCAGCAGGCGCAAGCCCAGTGGTGTCGATTGAGATATCAGCCAATGTGGCCACCGCCTGCATCCGCCTAGCATCATGATCAATTGCAGCCCCAAGATCCTGTTCATGGGCAAGTGGGTGTTGCCGTCGCGTGGCGTTATAACGGCGGCTTAGATCCTGCGGAGATGCTGTCAGAAAAACCAACCGGACAGTTTTCCCTAAACGACTTCGTACATTTTCTACCAACCGTTTGACAGGTTCTACATCAAAGCCACTTGTGCGCGCATCAAGTCCAATGGCCAGATTTCGTCCTGCTGTTTCAACTTCCATCGCGATTAAGGGATCAATCAAGGCCAGTGGCAGATTATCAACAACTGCCCATCCACTATCTTCAAGAATTTTTAACGCTGTCGAATTTCCAGCACCTGATACGCCTGTAACAAGAACAAGTTGAATGTCGTTTGATAATTCTGTCATCTGATCAGTCTATACCAATGGCAAGGTCAGCGTAAAGCAAGCACCACCTTTGTTGCTGTTTTTAGCCGTCAATGTGCCACCATGTGCTTCGGCTATCTGCCGTGCGATTGACAGGCCAAGGCCGGAATGTTCGCCAAAAACCTCGTTGGATGGCCGTTCAGAATAAAAACGGGTGAAAACCGCTTCAAGTTTGTTTTCGGGAATACCTTGTCCTTGATCACGAATAGATATGGCTACATGACCTGTTTCAACAGGTTTGACGGCGACAAATATCTCACCCGCCATGGGGCTAAAGGATACCGCGTTGGCAAGAACATTATCAATAACTTGCACAATGCGCCCTTCATGAATGCGAACCATTAATGGTGCATCATGAATATCCAGATGAATGTCATTATCAGCAAAACTTTGGCGGCGCATCTGGACAAAATTATCAACAAGCTGGCCAATATCAACCTCTTGCCCCTGCTGATCCGCTATTTCCGTATCAACACGGCTGGCCTGAGAAATGTCAGTTATCAACCGATTGAGCCGTTCCACATCCTGTAAAATCACATTCATTAATTTTTGCTGTTGTACCGGATCAGAAATACGGCTGATAGTCTCAGCCGCACTTCGCAAAGACGAAAGTGGGTTTTTCAATTCATGCGCCACATCCGCAGCAAACCCTGCCGTTGCCTGCATACGTTTTTGTAATTCATCAGTCAGATTTATAAAAGACTCGGATAATTGTCCAATTTCATCCTTACGTTCTGGCAATCGTTGCAAACGCGCCGATAAATTATGGCTACGCCGCAGATTTTCGGCAGCATTCGCAAGCTGGGTTATTGGCGTGGTTATCGATCGCGCCAGATAAACACTAAGGCCTATGGTGACAAGTAGAACCGCAATGAATAGTTCAAAGAATACAATATGCACATCGGCAAGTTCCTTTTCAATTTTTCCACCACCAATCGATACCAATAACGCACCACGAACCAGCCTGACATCCTGAATTGGTACGGCAACCGACAATACCATATTGCTTCGCGGGTCTAGCCGTAGCATCCGCATGGGTTCACCGCGCAAGGCTGACTGCACCTCACGATAATGCCCAGCATGCTGTTTAACCTGTTCGGCATAGCGTGGTAATTCATTTGGATTGCTCATCATCGCGGTCACATGCGTCATCATATGATGGATATGCCGTTTCATTCTGATATGCCAATGCTCGCCTTCCCGACGGCGCAAATTCGTTTGCACACGCGCACTACCACGTCTTGCCGTATCTGCTAAAAGGGTGCCGTTTGGTTGAAATACACGAGCACGCAATTCAGAGCCAAAGCCTACCAAAGGGATAAGGTGACTCATCGTACGGCGCGATAATTTCCGCCGCGCAATACCACCATCAAGCTCAGCCTCGGCAAGCGCAAGAGACCGCGCAAGAGTAAACCCCTGACGTTCCAATGCGGTGAATTCGGACATTATGAGTGTGGTACGATATTGATCAATAGACAAAAGCCCGACAAGAAATACCGCCAGCGGAAATAGCATTATTGCCATGATCCGTGCACTTAAACGGCTCATTCGGAACGGGGCTAGACAGAAGCTACCTAGTCGTCCAAGGCTTTTCTTTGCTAGACCTATTACTTTGTTCATTAAAATGAACTTGCTCCCGCACCTCAAAATATCCGTTGCCCATCTAAACCCCTAAGCAAACTGTACATTTAGCAGGTCACCGCATTTTTGTATGGGCTGAACTAGGCTATCTTATATTTATAGCCAATTCCATACAGGGTTTCGATACCATCAAATGCGCTGTCATGCGCCCGTATTTTTCGACGTAGCCTTTTTATGTGACTGTCAATAGTGCGGTCATCAAGGAAAATGGACTCACCATAAGCTGCATCCATAAGCTGATCTCGGTTTTTAACCATGCCAGGCCTTGATGCCAGTGCCTGCAAGATTAAAAATTCGGTAACGGTCAATTTGACCTCTTCACCTTTCCAACTACACAAATGACGATCCGGATCCATGACCAGATCACCTTGATGCACAACATTAGGCCCAGCAGCATCCATCACACCTTCGCTAGCACGCCGCAATACCGCCCGAATGCGCGCAAGCAATAAACGCTGGGAAAAAGGCTTTGTGATATAATCATCAGCGCCCATACCAAAGCCAAGAGCTTCATCAAGCTCATCATCTTTGCTGGTCAGAAAAATCACTGGAAGTTGAGAGTTTTTGCGAATTTTCTGCAATAATTCAACACCATCCATGCGGGGCATTTTAATATCCAGAACAGCAAGATCAACAGGCTGACGTGCCAACCCCTGAAGCGCAGCTTCACCATCATTATAACAATGTACATCAAAGCCTTCTGACTCTAACATCAGCGACACCGATGTCAGAATATTCTGGTCATCATCAACAAGTGCAATCCGATTAGCCATTACCCACTCTCCATGTGCCCATTCTATTTAAATTCTGATCCGATACCACCTATTCTATGGCTAAGCGGTATCTGGTAGCTTTTATAGATAGCAAGCGATCAAGGCTAATATGCGGCAAGTTCACGTCAAAACCAGCCTAATTTACGCCTTATTCTAGAGCTTAATGCGCATCTGCCCAGCTATCGGCAATGCCTGCTTCAGCAACAAGGGGAACCATCAGATTTACGATCGGCATGGCCGCAGCCTCCATGATACGGGTGATATGTTTGACCGCTTCATCGGCGCTAGCCGCTGGAGATTCGAAAATCAATTCGTCATGTACCTGAAGCAACATATCGGCTTTGATGCCTGCCGTTTTCAAGGCAGGTGGAATACGTATCATAGCACGCTTGATGATATCAGCAGCACTGCCTTGAATGGGGGCATTGATCGCCTGCCGTTCAGCAAAGCCGCGATGCGCCGGACTGCCACCAACCATACCCGTAATATGTATCCGGCGCCCGAACAATGTCTCTACATAGCCATCTTCACGTGCTTCGGTTTTAATGCGTTCCATATAAGCACGAATACCGGGGAAATTTTCAAAATAGGCAGCAATATAATCACGTGCCTCGCCTTGCGGGATAGATAGTTGACGTGCCAAACCGAATGCCGAAATACCATAGATAATACCAAAATTAATGGCTTTTGCCCGACGGCGTGTTTCGGAATCCATTTGATCGAGAGGAATACCAAACACTTCGGATGCGGTACGCGCATGAATATCGATCCCGTCTTTGAACGCCTCTATCATGCTATGTTCACCAGCCACATGCGCGACCAGCCGCAATTCAATCTGAGAATAGTCAACTGAGATTAGCTTACAGCCTTCAGCCGCTATGAAAGCCGTTCGAATTTGGCGTCCTTCGCTAGTGCGGATCGGAATATTCTGAACATTCGGATCGGAAGAAGATAAACGTCCCGTTGACGCCCCAACCATTGAAAATGATGTATGCACTCGGCCTGTTTCAGGCAAAATACATTCGACCAGCGCGTCGGCATAGGTTGATTTGAGTTTGGCAAGATGTCGCCAATCCAGAACCTTGCTGGCAATTTCAACACCTGATGCTGCTAGGTCTTCAAGTATGTCTGCCGAAGTTGAATAAGCGCCAGTCTTGGCTTTTTTACCGCCTTGCAATCCCATCTTGTCAAACAGGATTTCACCAAGCTGTTTTGGTGATGCGATATTAAAATCTTCACCAGCCAGCGCCAGAATATCCTTAGCCAGTGCTTCCATTCGCGTGGCAAAATCATTTGACATACGTGCCAAAATAGAACGGTCAACCGTGATACCATAATTTTCCATCTGCGCCAGCACCGGGATAAGCGGACGTTCCAGACGTTCATAAACTGACGCCACCTTTTCACCAGCAAGGCGAGGCTTTAAAATCATCCATAACCGTAAAGTGATATCAGCATCTTCGGCCGCATAATCAAGTGCTGCATCGGGGGATAGATCGCTGAACGGTATCTGTTTGGCACCTTTGCCACATAGATCAGAAAATTTAATCGTTGTGTAATCAAACCAGTGCCCCGCAAGATAATCCATAGAATGGCGTTCAACGCGCCCGCCATCCAGCACATATGACAAACACATCGTGTCATCAACTGGTGCCAGACTTATACCTCCATTTCGGGGACGCATCAGCACATGCGCATCATATTTTAGATTATGGCCAATTTTCAGCACTGCCGGATCTTCGAAAAGCGGCCTGATTTCGGCCATAGCGATTTCGAAATCAAGTTGCGGATAGCTGGCAGAGTCACCCTCATCCGAAAAATCGAGCCCCCCCTGAACAGCGCCCCCATCTGAGGTCGTCATTGCGTTAGCCAAACCATGGCGCAAGGGCACATAACAAGCCTGGCCAGGCGCAATCGCCATTGAAATACCAACTAGATCAACCGCCGATGCATTCAATCCGGTGGTTTCGGTATCAACTGCCAGAAATCCCTGTTTGCGGGCTTTACCAAGAAAATCGATCAGCGCATCGCGGGTGGTTATAAGCGTATAGTTGGTTTCAATATCACGCAAACTGTGCGCATCATGTAGTGTCGCCGCGCCACTATCCTTGGCCGCGTTATCTTGTTTGGCGCTCGCCGACAATGTCCCACCCATTGACCGGACAACTGGCGCAGACGCAGAGTCACCAGCTTCTGCTGACGCGCCAATACGGACAAGCAAACGATTAAAATTCTGTTCGATCAGAAACGCTTTCAGCACATCCATATTTCGCGCTGCCGTTTTCATTGCGCTTATGTCTAGCGGCGTTGGCGCATCTTCTCGCAGCAAAACCAATTGTCGTGAAATACGCGCCTGTTCGGCAAATTCGATCAGATTTTCGCGCCGCTTGGGTTGCTTGATTTCGCCTGCGCGTTCTAAAAGGCTATCAAGATCCCCATAAATATTAATCAACTCAGCTGCGGTTTTTATGCCAATACCTGGAACACCAGGCACATTATCACTCGCGTCCCCTGCCAAGGCCTGCACATCGACAACTTTATCTGGGGCCACACCAAATTTTTCTTCAAC
>JABJBD010000087.1 GCA_018668795.1 Candidatus Puniceispirillum sp.
ATATTGTCAGGTGATTTAATGAAAGCCATGCGGCCATCACGCGGTGGACGGTTAATGGTGACACCGTTATCAACCAACTTCTGGCAGGTGGCGTAGATATCATCAACCTTATAGGCAAGATGGCCAAAATTACGGCCAAAATCATAATCTTCAGGATCCCAATTATACGTCAGCTCAAGTTCGGGCGCGGCTTCGGCGCGGCTTCGATCTTGGTCTTTTGGGGCGGCCAGAAACACCAACGTAAAGCGGCCAGCTTCAAAGTCTTTGCGGCGCATCTCGACAAGGCCGAATTTATGGCAGTAGAAATCTAGCGACGCATCTAGGTCTTTAACCCGAACCATTGTGTGAACAAAGCGCATTACATTATCTCCTGCGGCACATGTTGTTGAACATAATCATAGGCGGTGCGCGCCCCCACTGTCTATGCTTGGCGATGCTTTGCAAGGTAATTATGCAAGCTTTATCCCAATCATGGCGGCACCTGCCTGAAGGTTGGGTGCAATCTGGTGATGTGGTGGATTAGCTGGGCGCATGGCAGGCGCCAGATCGGGAACCTGTATCACACGAATGCCAGCCGCGATGGCGGCATTGGTTCCATTTTCAGAATCTTCAAACGCTATGCAGTCTTGCGGATTGATGCCTAGTTTGGCCGCCGCATCAAGATACACATCGGGGGCAGGCTTGCCATGAGATACTTCATCGCCGCCAGTTAGATGCTGAATGAATTGCCAAAGGCCAGCTTTTTCCAGTGTGATCCGCGCACGCGACCCTGATGATGATGTGGCAACCGCCACGGGCATGTTAATTGCGTGCAAATGTGCCAACAACTGATACGCCCCATCCTTGACGGGCACATCATCGGCAAACAGGGCGCGATAGGCAAGCAACCACTCATTTTTAAAAGCTACCGGATCAAGTGATGCGGGCAGAATGCCACGTAGAATCCCAAGCCCGGTGACATGATTCAAACCGATCATCTGCCGGTAATCTTCCATTGTCACGCTGACATCATATGCGGATGCTGTACTGCAAAAACTTTCATATGACAGGCGCTCGGAATCAATTAAAAGCCCGTCCATATCGAACAGAATACCGTGAAAGGAAAATTCGGAATTGGACATAAATGGCCCCTTGGAAAATACACAACATTCTGCCTTGCTAGCGGAAGCGAAGAAAGCAAAAACTTTGCTATTGGCGTCTAACAGTTTATGGCATGCTCTAATAATGTCAGATATGGACATAGCATAACTTTGCACGCATGCCACATTTATGGAGATAAGCTCTATGCCGACAGCCCTAATAGCTGAAAATATAAGCCATCTTGTTGTGCATTGTGCCGATACGCCAGACGATGAAGCCCTCGACGCCTGTGCAATCCATGAAATGCATCTGGGTTTTGGCTGGCATGGTATTGGTTATCATTGGGTGATTTGCCGTGATGGCACATTGCAAAACGGGCGCCCCGAATATTGGGTTGGCGCCCATGTCAAAGGTCATAATGACATCAGCCTTGGCGTCTGCCTTATTGGGCGCCAGCATTTCACCGATGCGCAGATGCAGACACTTAAAACCCTGCTTATGCGGTGGCGGGCGGAACATCCGGCTGCCGAAATATGTGGTCATTGCGATTTTGATTATACTGAAAAAACCTGCCCCAATTTTGATGTTGCCGCATGGTGTGCAAAACACAATATTGCGGCCAAAGCGGGCTAGATCATGGCGCAGACTGACAATGCCCACATTGCCTATACCAAGATGCAGGTCAGTTTGCCATCTATCGGATTATATGATGCGCCACGCGATGATGCTGGTCTGGATACGCAATGTCTGTTTGGCGAAGGTTTTACTGTTACAGGCCAAAAAGGTGATTTCTATCACGGTAAGCTATCGACTGATGGCTATGAGGGCTATGTGCCAAAGGTGGGGCTAACACCGTACATGACAGATGCAACACATCGGGTGATTGTGCCTCGTTCACTTGTGACACGCCGTGCTGACATCAAAAGCGGTATGATGTTTGGCTTGTCCCTTGGTGCCCAGGTGACTGTGCTTGATAATGCTGATCTAACCACCGCTAGCCAAACCGCGCATATTCTAACCCCGCAAGGCGATGGCTTTATGCCATGGCGGCATCTGGTGCCGCGCGATCATGTGGTTGCTGACTGGGTGGCAATTGCCGAGTCACTGCTGGGTACGCCTTACGGGTGGGGTGGCCGTGATAGTGGCGGACTGGATTGTTCGGCGCTGGTGCAATTGGCTTTGCAGACAGTAGGCGTCTTTGCGCCACGTGATAGCGGCCCACAGGCGGCCAATTTGGGTAACCCGATTGCCGATGATGCCTTGCTCAAGCGGGGCGATCTGATTTTTTGGAAAGGACATGTTGGCATTATGCAGGACGCAGTTAACCTGCTTCACGCTAACGCATATCACATGCAGGTAGCTTCCGAAAACTTACGCAACGCCATGCCGCGCATTGCGCAAGAGGCTGGTGATGTTACGACCCGCCGAAGGATTCTGCCTATCTAACCTTTGCCAAGTGATATGCGGTTGCGCAGGTACCACAGCAACAGCAATGATGGTATGACCATAAGAGCCGTTATCACAAAGAACGTGCCCCAATCGCCATCCAGCCAGTCAACCATGACACCTGAGGAAGATGCCAATGTTGTGCGTCCCATCGTCCCGATAGAGGCCAGCAAGGCATATTGCGTGGCTGTATAGGTGCGATCGACCAGCAACGAAATAAAGGCAACAAAGGCAACTGTCGCAAAGGCGGCGGCAATGTCATCAAGCAGAACAGCAACGGCAAACAGCAACTCTGATTTGCCACTCCACGCCAGAATCGAAAACATGACATTCGTTGCGGCCATGGCAATACCTGCAATGAAAAGGGCGCGTATTGAACCTGACCGGATTGCAAAATAACCACCCAGCAAGGTAAAGCTGATCGTGGTGATCCAGCCTAGGCCTTTTGAATAGATAGCGATCTGGGATTTTGAAAAGCCGATTTCCTTATAGAAAACCAGTGACATTTTGCCCATAAAGGCTTCGCCGATTTTGAACAGGAAGATAAAGCTCAAGATACCGATGCCAATCGCAATACCATTCTTTTTGAAAAAGCTGGTCAATGGACCAAGAACAGCGCTGGAGAAAAACGCAATAATTTGTGAAATAGGATTGTTGCCACCAACACGGCTTGCAATCGCGGCCTGTGCTTCGGCTTGGGCTTTGATACGTTCGTCCGAACTTTCCTCGGGAATGAACAGCAAAGCTATATTGGTAAGCAGAATGATCGCCAGAAGCACAAGAAAGGTCAGTTGCCAGTAATTGACATGTCCCAGTGTCTCAAAATAATCAGCAGTAAATAATGTAATCATACCGCCGATCTTATAGCCTGACCACCAGCCAGCCACCGCTACCGCAGCGCCTGCGGCCATCGCGCCACGTTCATCATGGCCGATTTGCTCAATCCGCAGGGCGTCGATGGTAATATCTTGCGATGCTGACGAGATGGCAATCAGCAAACCAAAGGCCATAACCCACCATATATCTGCCGCCGGACTTAGATTGCTCCATGCCAGAACCGAGATAAAAATAACCGCCTGAAGCGAAATGATCCATGCTTTGCGATGCCCGATACGCGCGGTCAGAACGGGAATGCGGATCCGGTCAATCAATGGTGCCCATAGAAAGTTAATCGCATAGACGCTGAAAATCAGACCCGCCCAGCCGATTGCTGAACGGCTCAAACCATCTTCTTTCAACCACAAAGACAGCGATGATCCGATAAGAACCCACGGAAAGCCGCTTATCGCGCCAAGCAGAAGAATGCGAAGCATCCGTTTGTCAAAATATACGCTTAAGGATGCTTTTTCCGAACCATTCATAATAACGTCCCCTATCTTGGCTTTTGCTGTCTTGGCTTTGATATTCCGTTTAATGCACTTTTTCTAAAATAACCCTACATCCAAAAGTGACTAGGCAAAAGGTTTATTCAAAGTGCCTTTTTTCAGATAATGTGACAGCCAACGTCTTTTATCATTGTGATTGAACAGGGGGGCATTGCTGTGCATAGCTGGCGCGTAAAGCAAACCGAAACTGGCGCCTATCAGCTTGATACAGGTGACCTGCTGTTTGATTGTATAATTGGCAAGGCAGGTATGATTGATGCGGCGGCCAAGCGCGAAGGCGATATGGCAACGCCGCAAGGCACCATGCCTATTCGCGCAGTTTATTATCGTGCTGATCGCGTTGATGTGCCAATTTTGCCGTTCCCAGCCTATCCGATCACGCCATCATGTGGCTGGTGTGATGCGCCTGATCATCCCGCATATAACCGGCATGTTGATTTGGCTCTGAATGCGCCGTTCAGTGCCAGCCATGAGGTGATGTGGCGCGATGATACGGCCTATGACATTGTTGTTGAACTTGGCTTTAACGATGCGCCGGTAATAGCCGGACGCGGCAGTGCCATTTTCATGCATTGTATAGCACCAGGCAAAACCCATACGGCTGGCTGTGTGGCGTTGGCACATGCTGATCTGCTGGCCTTGCTGGCAATAGCGACCCCCGATCAAAGCTTGATGATCGCCTAATGTTGGTTGGGGCTTTACGACGTTTGATTTTTTGACGCTTTATCCAGTGCCGCATCAATCAGCTTTTTGCGCGCGCGTAACTTGGCGTTGGTCGGCACCATTTTTGCCATCAGGCCATCTTTGACAAATCCCATCTGCACCATAATCAGATTAGACATCATGTTGAGACAGATTTTCTGGGCTGTACCTGCTTTCAACCTTGTCGATCCGGCGATCGCCTCACTGCCAGTTGCCAGCAAAATGGCATGTTCGGCCACCGCCAGCAGGCGCGTGTCGGCATTATTGGCAATCCCGATGGTCAGCGCACCTGCCGTGCGCGCCTGTTCCAGAACCTCGCAGGTAAAGGGCGTGATGCCACTGGCGGCAAGGCCAATCACAACGTCATCCTTGCCGATTTCAGATTTTTCCACATCTTTGGCGGCGGATATTTTGTCATCTTCGGCATTTTCAACAGCGCGTAACAAGGCGTCGTTTCCGCCCGCAATCACAAAGCCAACACGTTCGCGCGGCCAGTTAAAGGTTGGGAATAATTCCACGCCATCCTGAACGCCAATGCGGGCTGATGTGCCAGCCCCTGCATAAATCAAACGCCCCGTGTCACTGTCCGAAAGCTGTCTATAGGCCGCCATGCCGGCCGCTTCGATTTGATCTAGCGCACCTCTTAGCGTAGCTATAGCTTCTGCCTGATTATCCAGCATCAACGCCAAAGCCGCGTTCGGACTCATCTTGTCAATCGGAAGTGAGCCAGCAGCAATATTTTCGGTTGCCAGCGTTTCTGACGATACATCCGTTACGGATTTATGAACTCTGGCTTTTTGGGGTGTATTTGTTTTGTCCATACTGCGATCATAGGCATGATAGAGTCGTCTGAGAAGATATAAGATAACGAAACAGGCAACAGAGCATGCAAGCCAAACCCATCGATGAAGACAGGAATGCCATTCAGCCTGTCATAGGCCTGATGTCGGGTACCAGTGCCGATGGGATAGATGCGGCCATTTTGCGTACTGATGGAACGCGGTTTATGCGAACGGGCATCGCGGCCAGCTTTGCTTATGATCCGGCATTACGCGCCAGTATTTTTAACGCAATGCATGATCCTGTAACCTTTATGGCTGATCGCGCCGCACATAAGACACTTTCACATGCGATTACCGATGCGCATAGCGCGGTGGTCGCTGAGCTGGTGAAGCAGCTACCAGATGATATGCAAATCCCGCGTTTGATCGGGTTTCATGGCCAGACGATTTTTCACGAACCGGATGCCAATACTACATCACCGCTTGGGCGATGCACAATACAGCTAGGTTCCGGCCAAAGGCTGGCAGATGCCACCGCCATGGATATTGTCTATGATGTGCGCCGCGCCGATATGGCGGCTGGCGGGCAGGGTGCACCGTTGGCACCCATATATCATGCCGCGCTTATTGCTGCGATGGATGTGCCGTATCCGGCGGTGATTATCAATATCGGCGGTGTTGCCAACCTGACCTATGTCGGCGGGAAAACACAAACAGATATTCTGGGATTTGATACGGGGCCTGGCAACGCGCTGATGGATGATTATATGCGCGCGCATTTCAACCAGCCTTTTGACGATGGCGGCAGGATCGCCGCCAAAGGCCACATCAATAATGATTTTGTCGCACGTGTAATGCGGCATGGTTTTTTTGCCAAAAGCTGGCCAAAATCACTCGATCGCCATGCCTTTACGCATATTGTGGCAGATGCAGGTCTGCATGATCTGGCACCGCATGATGCGATGGCCAGTTTGGCCGCGCTGACGGTGGCGGGCATCACCCATGCAGTCGGCTCACTACCCACAGATGTGCGGCAGATATATATCGCAGGCGGCGGACGGCGTAACCAGACACTTATGGATCAACTTCGTGTTGTTTTTGGTGATCGTCTGGTCATTGATGCCTGCGCGCCATTTGATGCCCCGTTTGATGCCGATTTGCTAGAGGCCGAATTGATGGCTTATCTGGCCGCACGGCAACGTGCTGGCTTGCCAACATCTTTTCCAAAAACTACCGGATGCAAAATGCCAGTCTGTGGTGGCTGTCTTGCCCAGCCCTTAAATCAGCGCGTCTGATCCGGTCACATAGAATGGCCGATAGGCAGGCGCGGCGGGCAGCATGTCGCGAATATCGGTAAAGGGAAAGCGCGATGCCATCCGATAGGTTTCGGCATAATGGCCATCAGGGGCATTGCATTGTGCGGCACGGTATCGATTCATCAAGGCACTTGCCGCGGCAAATCTTTCGGGTTCCTGACTATCATGTGCCATGATGGCGGCTTGCTTGGCCGCAAAAAACGGGGTGATATCGACATAGAATTCGGGCGTAAAACCCACCCCCATCAAGGTTTCGGCAAACAGAATCGGACAGGTAAAGCCAACCGCATCTGTTACATAATGCGACAAGGCGCGATGGTCGGGATGATAGTCATCCGGCGCATGGGTCACAACCAGATCGGGTTTGCAATCCTCTAGGAAAGCCGCGATCACCTCACGCGCACCAGCCGCATCAACAAGGCCACCATCGGGCAGGCCAAGCAAAGTTGGTGAGGCAAGATCGGCCAAAGCACCAATGGTTTCTTCTGCCCGTGTTGCTGCCAGTTTGGGACCGGGGTTATCGCCACCGGCCGCGCCATCGGTGGCCACGCCGATACTGATATCATCGCCGCGTGCTTTACAGGCAGCCAGAAACCCATAGAAGAAAATTTCCACATCATCAGGATGCGCCCCTATGCCAACAATTTTCATCCTACGGACTCCTTACGTGTTTCCATGACTAGCCTTTTGCCCCCTATATCGGCTTTAATGGCATATCATAACAATGAGACAGTATGCGTCAATTCATGCAAAGTGATAGCAAAATGAAAACTGCCCAGTTGAATAATGCCGATTATCTGCCGCCAAAGCTAACAGGCTATATTGAG
The DNA here is from genome assembly GCA_018668795.1 of Candidatus Puniceispirillum sp. Lineage (GTDB taxonomy): Bacteria > Pseudomonadota > Alphaproteobacteria > Puniceispirillales > Puniceispirillaceae > Puniceispirillum. The sequence continues at coordinate 7,539 of JABJBD010000087.1, forward strand.
GGGTTCTATGGTCATCTGCTTGGCTGGGATGATCGGTTTCGTGTGCTCGATAGGCTGGCATCACTGTCGATGAATGCCTATCTTTATGCGCCAAAGGATGATCCGCAACATCGCTTTGCATGGCGCGTCGATTATGCGCCAGATTGGCGCGCTGGTTTTGCGCAATTCTGTCACGATGCCAGAACGCGCAACATTTCAATCATTGCTGGCATAGCCCCGGGTCTTGATTTCAATTTCGCCGATCTTGATACAGCCGCCAGTACCCAGAAAAACGCCCAGAAA
>JABJBD010000059.1 GCA_018668795.1 Candidatus Puniceispirillum sp.
AGAATGGCCGCAATGTCGGCTAATTTTCCGGCTTTGACCACCGCCCCAAGATCAGTTGGCGCGGCGGCATCAATGCGCGAGAGATTGACAACACCCGCATCATTCAAGGCGCCAATGCGGGGCTGTTGCCCCTCGTTAAAAGCCAGTAAACGCATGATGTCTCCAATTTATTTGTGCGCCGCTAAACCACCGTAACGACAAATGGGTCAAGCCCATCGACGCGGCATTCCATAACATCACCTTTGTGAATGGGGCCAACCCCGGCCGGTGTGCCTGACATGATCAGATCACCTGCGGCAATATCGTAAAAGCGTGACAGATAGGCAATTTGTTCCGGCACTTTCCAGATCATCTGGTTCAGATCGCCATTTTGACGGATCTCGCCATTCACCGACAGAGAAATGCCGCCAGCATCAAGATGGCCAGTTTCAGCGGCGGGTACCAATGGGCCGATGGGAGCTGAGCGTTCAAAGGCTTTGCCGATTTCCCATGGGCGTCCCATTTTTTTCATTTCACCCTGCAGGTCGCGGCGGGTCATATCCAGGCCAATGCCATAGCCAAACACATGCTGCATCGCGTCCGCTTCGCTGATATTGCTGCCGCCACTTTTCAGCGCCACAATCATTTCAACTTCAAAATGCACATCATTGGTTTGGGGCGGATAGGGAAAACTGCCGCTGCTATCAATATTATCGCCATTTTTCTGAAAAAAGAACGGCGGTTCTTTGTCGGGGTCATGCCCCATCTCAATGGCATGGTCGGCATAATTGCGCCCGATACAATAAATCCGGCGTACTGGGAAACGTGCATCTGTGCCGCGAATCGGCAGGCTCGGCTGTGACGGTTGAGGAATTACATAATCAGACATTTTTCACTTTCCTAATAAAACATCCCAATAAAACAAAATGGCGTCCGGCAGGCTATGCGGCCCGCCGTGACGCATAATAGGCGACACGCCGTTCAAGATGCGCAAGAAACTCGGCGATGATGAAAGCCAGGGTGAACAGAACAAGCAGGACTGCCCAGAAGTGCTTCATCAAGAAATTTGCCGAATAGAGCTCAAACAAGGCACCAAAGCCAACAATGGATATCAGCAATTGACCGATAATTACGCCTTTCACCGCGCGGATAAAGCCGATCCGCACACCGCCCAGAATTTCCGGTAAAGCCGCCCAGAAATATATCTTGAAAAAAGCATCAGAGGGGGATGCGCCAAATGAATGGGCCATCTCCACAAGCGACCGGTTGATTTGCAACACGCCGGCCCGCGCATTCAGCACAATAATCCAAATCGCAAACAAGGCTGTGGTGATGATAATCGCTTTCAGACCAAAACCAAACAGCACCATCAATACCGGAACCAGTGCGGTTAGCGGCGCGCTCAAAAACATATTGACCCAGGGCAACAGCATTTCATCAATGAGCCGGTTTTTGCCCATTAAAATGCCAACCGGTATGCCAATGATAATGGCTGATAGCGTCCCGACAAAAAACGCATAGCCGGTGTCTGCCAGCGCCTTAATAAAGACCTTGGTGGTGCTGATTTCGAGCAATGTTACAAAAATCGCACTTAATGGTGGCAAAAAGAATGTCACTTCAAGTTGCCCGACGATTTCCCAAAGGGCGCCCCATAACAACAGCGACGACATGCCTGGCAATCGATAACCGAACAAAATCATTTGCGTCCCCTTATAGTGAGATCGGGTAAGGTTTATTCGACATAGCTGCGCAACGATGCCCAGATATTATCGACGATATCAAGATATTCCGGGTCGCGCCGGATGCCGTCGGCACTTTTATGCCGAAAGCCGGATGGTTTGATAATTTCCGACACACGGCTTGGCCGCGGCAGTAAAATGGCGATCTGGTCAGAGACATAGACCGCTTCTTCAATTGAATGGGTCACAAAAATAAAAGTTTTATTTTCGTTTTTGACCAGTGCCAGAAGATCTTCCTGAAATTTCCGGCGGGTTTGTTCATCAACCGCCGAAAACGGCTCGTCCATAAGCAGGACTTGCGAATCAACAGAAAGTGCGCGGGCCAGACCAACACGCTGTCGCATGCCGCCTGATAATTCATGCGGAAAACTCCGCTCAAATCCGGCAAGGCCAACATTGGCAATATATTTTTCGGCAACCGCCTCGCGTTCGGATTTGGCAACCCCGCGCAGTTCGAGGCCAAAGGCAACATTACGCATAACATCAGCCCAGGGCAGCAAGGCAAAATCCTGAAACACAAAAGCCCGATCCGGCCCGGGTCCTGAAACGGGTGTGCCATTGACCATGATCTCGCCGCTGGTGGCAGGCAGCAATCCGGCGATTATTTTCAATAATGTTGTCTTGCCACAACCCGACGGGCCAAGAAGTGAGGTCAATTGACCGCGCGGGAAATCAAGCGACATATTTTCAAGTGCCTGAACATCGCCATAGTTTTTATGCACATTCCTGACAGTGACGGCATTGTCGATTGTCGTATTTTCTGAGGTCATTGGTTGGTTTCCATATCAACAGATTATTCGGACACATAGCCCTTGTTATTGCCGCCAAACAGGAAGATTTCGATACGTTCAAGAACGTTCAAAAACAGCACGGCAAGCAAGATAATTGACATAATCGCAGCATACATTGTTGGGTAATCGGCGATTGAGCGGCTAAAGGTGATGATGTCGCCGACGCCGGTCGGTGTGATTTTCAATTCGGACAAAATTGCCCCGATAAAACCAGCCGAAATGCCAAGGCGCAAACCGGCAAAAATGACTGGTGATGAGGCTGGTAAAATAACTTTTAAAATAATATCACGGCGTGATCCAAGAAAGGCATGTCCCATTTCTTTGAGTGATGCCGGCGTATTGCGCACAGCGCCGCTGGTGTTCAGCACAATAACCGGCATCGCCATGATGCAGACAACAAAAACTTTTGAGGTCAGACCAATGCCATAGGCCATTACAAGAAGCGGGATCAGCGCCGCCAAAGGCGCGGTTTGCATCACCACAAAAATAGGTGAAATCAGCCAGTCAATTTTTTCGCTCAGCCCAATCCATAAGCCCAGACCGATGCCCAGAAAAGCCGAAATTGCAATGCCGACAACAAGCGGCTTCAAGGTTTCAGCGTAAGCGGTAAATAAGGTGCCTTCAACGACCAGAACCCAAAAAGCGGTCATTGACTCTAAAAATGTGGGAAAGGCAAAGCTCACTGGAATTCGGCCGGCAATTTCCCAGGAACCAAAGACAATGGTTGCTGATAAAATGGTCAGGAAAAGAGATCTATGTCGCATCATTTACCGTAGCCAGTCTGTGGCGTGCCATGGAATAGAAAATGTTTAAATCTGTAAAATAATGGTGGTGCCGACAGCATGAAAGATGGATCACGCTGTCGGCCTTCAAAGGTCATGCCGGCTATTGCGCCGCGCGGTTCAGCGAATCCATATACCAGAAGTCACTGATATTGAGCGCTGCCGGATCACCGGTCAGCTGGCCCGCTTTTGAATACCAGTCCATATCCGCTTTGGCCGCGGTCATGCCGCCACCATTCGGGTCATAGAGACCGCCAGCAACCGCATCATTATAGAATTGGTCAAGCCCATCCAGCACCTCTTTCGGCAGCTGGCCAATTGGCCCATCAGGATCAGTCTGCTTGCTGATGATGGTCGGGTCTTTGTGCATGTCCCGGTAAACGCTCACCAGTGCTTTGACAAAAATATCGACGTCTTTCTGGTTGGCCTTGATCCAGTCCAGATTCGCAAACAGCGCTTCATCACTGGCATCAACCTCAAACATTGGCAACACGTTAAAATTATCACCATGTAGCTTGACCAGTTTGTTCTTGTTTGACAGGTCAACGATGGTGGCGTCGGTCTGTCCCGCAATCAATGCCGCAATACGGTTTGATGACCCGGGCACATAAGAGCGTTTGCCAAATTTCATATTCAGCCTGTCTTCAATCACGTTCGCAATCGATTCGGTGCCGCCGCCGCGCGAATGCAGCATGATTGGCTCGCCATTGAGATCTTCCAGCTTTGAATATTTCTTCGATGTAACCGGAAAAAATTTCAGCTTCGATAGCTGGTAAATGATCCGCACAGGCGCTTTCGATCTTTGCATGACCGAGTAGGGGGTGCCAAAACCAATATCCATCTGGCCGCTCAAAATCGCCTGAATAGCGAGCTCTTCATCGGAAAATGCTGTCCATTCATAGTCCAGCCCCATCGCTTTGGCCCGATCAAGCGCTACAAAAAAAGCGGCAAGCTCGTCAGATGGTGTTTCGGCAAGTGCGATTCTGACCTTGCCGGCATGTGCTGTGGTCATTGCTGATGCCATGAATAGCGCTGCCGAAACGAAAGTCAAAAATCCTTTGATAATTCGTGTCATTAGTTTCCTCCAATTTCACCTTATCCGGTGTTAAAATATCATA